>DASQZP010000069.1:0-2863 GCA_035638655.1 Bacteroidales bacterium | reverse complement strand
TTGCAGTAAACACAACTTTAGAGCATGTCTGTGCACCCCAACATATTGTGTTTGCCACAATAATAAAAAGTGCAGAATAATTCCGATAGTCTTCAGTCAAAACGTGCTAACAAGAGCGAGGACTAATAGCCGAAATCGCCACAACTATCGTTTGGTGATATCGTATTATGGTATCACAAAAAAATCAGGCCACTGATAACTTTTTTTCATTGCAGGTATCAAAGATCTGATATTAGCGTTTCAAAGGAAAGTATAAGCTTACACTATATCTATTTTCCTGCATAATAATATCTCCCTATGTGTTCGTCTTAAATTCACATTAACTCCAGATCATCTTCATTTAGCTCTTTTCCACAAGCCGGACACTCCGTTATTTCATTATGATCCATATCAAAGAATCTATATATCCATTTAAATTCACTTGGGAGATACTCAATCCAGATTTCGTAACCACAGTTACAATATCCAACCTTGCTATAAATTTTGCTCATCTTTTCTTAAACGTTAGAACTTTCAAGCATCTTTATTCGTGGGCCACCTTTTCTCCAGACCCAACATGTATCAATGAGATAATGATCAATCACTTCAGAAGGCACATCACCAGCACTTGGCTTTCTGGCATTATACGTCCAGTACCCCTGCATTACAGTTGGAACTATTGCAAATATGAGGGTGGTCAGATGTAGACATCTTTTACTTTTACGTAATATCTTTTTCACTTTAGATGTAAATCCCGGTTCTATCTTTAAACCTTTGATGGGATCAAGACTGTTGGATGTTTCCTTGCACCAATCATAAGGTATGGTTGGCATTTCCACATTTATATCCTTAATGATAAATGATGAACACTCGATGAGCATTTGTATAATCATGTGATGTGGTGAGTGAGGTTCCTTTTCTCTTCCTGAGACATAGATGGGTATCAGAAGATCATCTTTCAGTATGCCTTCAACAACAAAGTGTTCTTCATCATATTCATAAGTAGAGATCTCTATATTCCTTGTATGGATTTTTCTATCTCTGCACTGGTCAACCAAATTCATCATTACCTCCAATCCAATCATTCAGATGTTTAGCAGCTTAGTTTCAGTATTCTCCATGTTAACCCCACTTTGATTTCAGTCTTAAATATTTCTTTGTAAGTTCAGGATCTCCCCATATGTTCAATTCCTCTTTCCGGGCCTGTTTTTCAGCAGCACGAAACTCAGAATCACATTTTTTACTCTTGCCATATTTTGTATAATACGGTGAAAGCCCTTGCCGAACCAGATCAAGGTTCAAATTTTATCCATCTACAAATACATAGGCCAGAAGACGTCCATGGTTTCCTCTGAGTCTTTTAATTTAAAATTCAAGGTTAACATCTTTACCAGTAAGTTTCTTTTCGGTATATCTGGATGCTACTTTACCCATAGGGATATTTTGTTTTTTATCAGGATGGACGGATTTCGGAGTATTCACACAGAGCAGACGAACTTTTTCATATTCCCCGTCATATTTTATAACAATGGTATCACCGTCAACCACACGAACAACTTTGTATTGTCCTGCAATGGTCGGTTCTGAAGATATAATTAGGAAGGCTTTCAGAAGGGATATTGTTCTTAGATGCATATAATTTCCACTCTGATTGATTCAGTATATCCTATATTATTTGTTCAACCTTGGTGCACATAATAAATATAAAACGTTTGAGGTAAAACAAACTCCTATAAGTGCAAACATAACTTCATTTACACCAACTATAAATGTTAATATCAACCAGCTTTCTTATATTCTCGGAATTGTCAAACTCTGGGAGTCCCCCAGCAAAGCTGGGTGTTTACTTTGATTAATTAAAAACAGTTTGTGAAAATTAAGCGATATCGGAAATCTCACTTTCATCCGGGTGTTCCACTATCACCCTTAAATTCAAATTAGGCTTATCCTGATTTGCCAGAATTCCATTAAATAATACATCTATAAAAGACTCTGAATATGCCAACAAATCGAATTTTTTATCGTACAAAAATTTTCTTTTAACAGCACTATCTATTGAACCCCATATTATAGATCTAATAGTATATGGATCGATTCCTTTACGGAACTCCCCATTTTCGATCCCCTCTTTTATAACATCAATAGTTAATTGGGCAGAACTTCTAACGACCTTATATTCATCGGTTTTCAGAAAATTACGATTATTTCTGAGAATCATAACGGTAATGTTTGCATAATCCGGGTTAAGCTCAAATAATTCTAAATGCCGATATATGAGAATTTTAAGTTTGTTTGCGGCTCCGTCAACATACTTTAAGATTCCTAAGTTTTCTTCCCGGAACCTACTACTTTTCTCACCAGGTATTGAGAAAAGCAAAGCCTCCTTATTCGTAAAGTATTCATAGATCAGGCCTTCAGAGACCCCTGCCTTAGTTGCTATCTCAGATATTGTGGCTTCATGAAAACCTCTTTGAGCAAATACTTTCTCAGCCGCTTTAAGAACGGCAGCCCTTTTAACTAAGTTACCTCGAACTCTTTTTCTTTTATTGGAGGTATTTGTTTTCCGAGACATAAATTTCTCCTTGCTTTATTAGGTATTATTTAAGCGAATTCGATGAACATAGGCCATCGCCATATATTTTCTTCACGGCGATATGATTTTTTCTGACGTAGCGTGTCCCAATATTTAGGATTTGTGAACTATCTGATACCGTATAAAATTTGGTGAAATAAATCCTAAATATTGGGTTACTGCGAAAAACTATGCTGTCGATAAATCCACCTGAGACGGGCAAGCATATCGTCTTTCAGAAAACACATGGCGATGATTCTTCACTGCTTTATTAGATAAAAACATCGTTTTAAAATGAATTTACATACAAAT
>DASQZP010000068.1:0-4860 GCA_035638655.1 Bacteroidales bacterium | reverse complement strand
TTCTTATAATTACCTGTCGAACAGACTATTGTTTTGTCACCACAATTGTCCAATCTCCTTTTAAACCAAAAATTTGAATTCTTTTAGGAGTATGAGACAAGAATCCCGGGAAGAGTTAAATTGAAACAGATTGTAATTTCATACCGGGAATGTTCAGATTGCTGAATTAATTCCTGGTTTGCAATTTAAGCAATTTGATGAAAAAACTATTGACAGGCATAGTAAGGGTCTTGATTTTGGTATACCATGAAATAAAATAAAATCAGAAATAAACAGGGGGTTATATCAAACAGGCAGGCTCCTGGTTTATCTGCTGTGCCTGTTGCATTATGAAATCAGCATTCATTAATTTTTTAATACCGGCGTAAAACGCTGCCATCCAACGGAAAAAACGGCACCATCCTATTCGGGATTAATCTTCGATTGTACACTTTATGCCGGAATGACAGTTGCCATTAACATGAGGTAATATAACTTTTAACCGGACACCGGTGATAAAAAAAGTTATATTAGTTTTCTGTGCGATACTATTTCATTTTTTTCTCATTAAGCAGAATAATAATCTACTCAGTTAATCTATGTCACCAGAACTTAAATTATGTCAGCATTTATAAGCCTTCACCGATTTTAAAGATCCTCAAGGCCCATGTTGTGCATCAGCGCAATAAAGTCGGGGTTATTTTTTAATGGCTTGAATTCATAACCATACTTTATACACAGGCCCTGGATGGAATTCGGATCGGCGGCAATCTGCCCTATATTTTCAAGCACCTTGTTCCATTCACCGGTCAGGGAATAGACTCTTGATTTTTCAAGGTAGTCATCAGGTGCAACGAATGTTTCCAGAAAAATATACAGAATACCTTTGAGACCTTGTTTGGAGTACACATCATTTAAATCGGGGTAAGCATTCGGATTAGTATGGGTCAACGCGAAAATTCGCTTCAACTCTTCAAGGGCTTTAGTGTCCTCACCTTCAATGGTGTAAATAAAAAGATTGTCAAAATAGACAGTCAGTAAGTTTTTATTAAATTCAAGTATTTTTCTGTTATCGTCGAGCGAAGCTTTAAAATTTCCGGCAAAATAATGAATGGCGGCTCTAACCATATAATAGGAAATTGCATTTGGGTCCTGGGCAATGGCTATATTACATTCTTGGAGCGCATGGGTCAACCGGCCCCTGCTTAATAATAATTCGGCGTAATACTGGTGAGCTGTCGGAAAGTCCGGGTTGAGATCTATCGCGAGTTTAAATTCCTTTTCAGCCGTAACCCAATCCTTCTCAGCCCAGGTTGCTATAGCTCCGAGTACGGTATGAGCTTCTGCAAGTTCATGATTAAATTCCAAAGCTCTCAAAGCATAATGTTTGCTTTTCTGCCAGCCCGCAGGCCTGGGGTACCAATTCCACCATGTCATGATAAAGTATCCATCGGCCATACCTGCATAAGCCAGACTGTTATTGGGCTCGACAGCAAGTGCCTGCTCAAAATAATTTATACTTTTTTTGACATCAACTTCCCTTCTTCTGTTCAAAAAAAAGCGTCCTTTAAGGTATAAATTATAAGCATCTTGATTTTTTGGGTACAACTTGCCGACGTGTTTATTCTCCCTTTCAGAGAAAACATTTTTTAGTTCATGAGCAATCTGATCGGAAACGTCGGTAATAAATGGAAAAATATCGCCCAAATCACTATCATACTGTTGAGACCAGATGTGTTTGTCATTAACGGCATCTATCAACTGAATGTACATTCTGATACGGCCCGTATCATTCAAAATGCTTCCTTCCAGAACATACGAAACCCCCATTTCATTTGCAATTACCTTCATTGCTTTGTCTTTGTTTATGTACCTCAGGACCGTGCTGCTCGATTTGATATTGAATTTATCTTCCTGTGACAGCCTTAAAATTATATCTTCAATAATACCGTTGGCAAGTAACTCGGATTCCTGATCGTTACTCAGATTTCTAAGTGGAAATACGGCAATGGATATGGTATTTTTTTTGGAATGCGTGGAAAATGGTTTTAAAATGAAAATGAAAATGAAAAGGGCAAAAATGAAAATGGTGCCAGTAAGCTTTACCCATGATTTCTTTTTTCGGAAATTAAAATCCGGGTTTCTATGGGGTGTTTTTTTATCAATGGGCACAGATTCCTGCTTGTTATCCTTTTTTACCCCCCCGGGAGGGAATCCATAATAATCGTGAAAGCATTTTATAAAATACGTGGGGCTGCCAAAGCCAACCTCGTAAGCGATCTCGGATACAGAGGAGGAAGTATCCTCTAATAATTCCATGGCTTTCTTAAGGCGAATTTTTGTTATCAACCGGCAGACAGAATAACTGGTAATTGTTTTAACCCTGTTATATAAATTCGTCCTGCTTATCCCAACTTCCCGGCTTAATTCGGTTACTCCGAATTTTTCATTTCTCAGATTCGCTTCTATGATCTCCGTGATCCTACGGATAAAGGCTTCATTATATTCAGAATGCCTTGACATAATTAAATATTTTAAGGCCTTGATATAATGATAGTTTAATCCGCAAGATATATATTGAATGAAGCTTTGTCAATAGATTTTACCTTTTGGCGATACTCTGAAAAATGAATAAAAATCAAAATGATGATGAAGCCTGACTTTCAGGGGGTGAAATAATGTGTAACTACTTTATTAATAAACAGTATAAATTATTCTGACATTTATGTTTGGTTGTATAATCCTTTATATTAGCACTATAGATAGGTATGAGATTCCGGTCTTTAATTTTTCTGCTCATGCGGGACGGCAGTCACTTTTTTTGTTCACGGAGGTATTATTTCATGTGTGCACCTCGTTAAAGGACTGGATGTCTCTGCCTGAGACAGATACTTTGGCAGCCGGAGTGCGATTCATACATGCATTTGTTGTTTTGGAATATTGCCCCATATTTTACCTGACACCGGTGATGTATTTTGTGTTTCAGAATAAATTTCCAATTTTGGATATTTAATCGAATCCTGTACTTACTAACTCTGGATTATTCATATAGCCGATTTATCCATAATGATTATGAAAAGTTGTTTTTAATAGCCGGAACGCTGATGACTGAGTTTGTCTTATATTCACAGATTTTTAAGGGAAATAGTGAATATCTGTTCTAAGACAGATCAGGTCTGTGAAAATTCAGCATCTACTTGCCATTCCTGTTCCTTACATAATGGGGAACATGAGCAGGAAAAAAAACGGTTTAACTATTCAACCTTTGTCCGGAAATGTCTTGGAACAAACCTTTTTAGTCCCCGCATGTCTGACCCCATCTAGATTATTCACTACTGAAGAAGATTGTATACCGCATCATTTTCAATTATGCCAGAGGAAAAAAGTGTTATTTTAAGTATTATGATGAGATAGTAACCCGGATGAGCGTTTAAGGTGTGCATCATCAGGAACAGGATTACTATCGGCGTGAAGGTTCGGCATCGAGCTTTTCCCTGTCTCTGGGTACATAGACGGTTCCGGTCCACTCATGATGTGTATACTGATCCATTGAACTGTAATAACCATTCACATTAATTTCTCCGGTTGCACCTTCATATTTACCTGTACCACCAACAATCTGCATTTTTTCCTGCCAGTAACTTTTCACAAGATCCGGATGATCCTTTGTCCTTCCTTCAATAACACTACCCCCGTTACTTGTCAGGAACAACAGATTACCGTTTGCTGTCTCAAGAACGTAGGCACCTCCTTCATACTTACTATCACTACCGGGAATAGTCTCATCGTCGGGCCCGCATGAACAATATTTCATGGTTGTGCTGATATTACCCAATTCTGAACAATTTCCGCATGCCACTATTTCTGTATAGCATCCGTAACCTTCATCCTGACATGGTACGTTATCAGTATCCAGGATAGTACATTCGCCGGTTAGATTTGCGCAAAATGGTATTGCCATATAGAGATTAGAGCTTGGCGGGCCGGTTATAGTTTTATTATCTTCTGTTTTGGAACAGGAAAAAATAAAAACCATAGCTAATAGCATAACAGATAGTTTTACGGTTGTTTTCATAATCAATGGTTTTAAGTAAGTATGCTGTTCAAAAAATTCAGTATAAAGGTAGGCCAGGCGGGCCGCACACTGGTAGCAGAAATTGTCGGAAAGACTTAAATTATGCCTGAAAGACTTAAATTATGAACAGGATATTAACGTATGACACATTGCTTTAAACCCTAAATGTCAAAAGACTGACTTTAGGGTGCAGAAGGTTGTCATAAATATCAACTTCACAAGTTGAGCAAAAAAGTGCTTTTACGCTATAGCAGATTGAACCGGTTATGGATAAGGCTGCGAAGTCATTACTCCGCATGGATAAACATTTGATGGTTTTTCAGTCACAGGACCCGATTCTAAAAAAAATACTACTATTTTTACGGGTAGATATTCATTCATCTTAATGCCTCCCAAATGAAAGCCATTCGTACAGTTTTTCGCATTTTCATTTTTTTCCTGCTGGTTTGTTCACCGACACACATTTTTGCACAGGTTCATGTACTACTTGACCATTGGTATAACCATGAGGTTAGTTCAAAGACAGGTCAACCGTTTCACTATTTATGGACGGATACGCTGAACTCGGGATTCTCTCAGTTTGGTGAAATTTTTATTTCAAACGGGGGTGTTGTATCTATGCTTGAAAAACCGGCAAATGCAAAAGATCTTTCCGGGGCTGATATTTACATCATCGTTGACCCGGATACCACTTCCGAAAATCCTTCTCCCAATTATATCAGCGATAAGTCTGCAAAGGCCATTGCCAAATGGGTGAAAAGGGGCGGGGTGTTGCTGCTTATGGCGAATGACGGACCAAACTGTGA
>DASQZP010000067.1:0-6318 GCA_035638655.1 Bacteroidales bacterium | reverse complement strand
ATCATCGGGAATCAGGTTTATATCCTCAACAAAATGAATATTAAAACCTTCAGCAATCAGTTCGTTGGTAAGATTGGTAGCCGTACGGTCGTAACCGGCCACAGTTTTGCCCAATGCCTTAAAATACCGGGCCAGAGCACTCATGCCAATACCACCGATACCGATGAAATAAACGTTATGTATTTTATTAAGCTCCATATTTTTTATCTGCTACCAGTTTTATTATCTCCGTTGCAATATTTTTTGCTGCATCAGGCATTGCCAGTTTTTTAATATTTTCACCAAATGACAAAATTTTGTTTTGATCTCCCATGAGATCAATAGTCTCCCTTACAAGTTTTTCTTCAGCCTCCGAATTAGTAATAATCAAGGCCGCTCCATTTCTAACCAGTGACATGGCATTACGGGTCTGATGATCTTCGGCCACATTGGGAGATGGCACCAGGACAACAGGTTTTCCCACAATAGCTAACTCGGAAATTGTACCTGCACCTGCACGGGATACAATCACATCAGCAGCCGCATAAGCAAGCTTCATTTCCTTAATAAAAGGATACAGATGGATGTTGTTTCCAATTTCCGGCCCGACAATCTGTTTATATTTTTCATAATACAGTTTTCCACACTGCCATACAACCTGTATATTCTGCTCCCGGAATTGAGCAAGACCGGCTGCAATACTTTTATTAATGGTACCGGCCCCCAGACTGCCGCCAATTATCAGCAAGGTTTTTTTATCCGGCACAAGTTCGAAGTGTGCAAGTGCTTCATCTCTGAATTTATTAACATCCAGCAGATCCTGCCGGACAGGATTACCGGTGAACACAATTTTATCCCTTGGAAAATATGTTTCCATACCTTTATAGGCTACACAAATAGTTGAAGCACTTCGTGCCAGCAGTTTATTAGTAAGCCCCGCATAAGAATTCTGTTCCTGAATCAGAGTTGGAATCCCTTTTGCAGCAGCCTTTCTCAACATAGGCCCGCTGGCATACCCCCCTACACCAACCACAACATCCGGATTAAAGTCATTCAGAATCCTTTTTGCTTTTTGGAGGCTCATGAATAACTTAGCAGGAAAAGAAAGATTTCTTACAGTAAGCCTGCGTTGCAATCCTACAACAGGCAATCCTACAATGGGATAACCAGCTTCAGGAACTTTTTCCATTTCAAGTTTACCTGTCGCTCCCACAAACAGAATATCGCAGTCGGGATCAATTTCCCTGAGTGCATTGGCTATGCTAATCGCCGGAAAAACATGCCCGCCGGTTCCTCCTCCGCTGATAATATAGCTATGTTGTTGCTGCTGCGACATGTTTTTCTTTTTTTAAATTGGTTTCTACTCCTCTGCTTACACTAAGAATGATTCCCAGTGCAATGCTTGTAAAAAACATTGACGATCCGCCCATACTAACAAGCGGCAATGTCTGCCCGGTTACAGGGAAGAGGTTAACTGCCACGGCCATGTTAATCATTGCCTGAAAAACGAGCGAAGTAGCGAGTCCAATTGCCAACAGGGCCGGGAAGGCTCTGTTGCTTCTCCTGACAATAACTCCGGCTCTGTAAAGCAGATATAAATAAAGAATCAGGATGATTAAACCACCAACCAGACCATATTCTTCAATAATAATAGCGTAAATAAAATCGGAATAAGGATGAGGCAGAAAATTCCGTTGTGTGCTGTGCCCGGGGCCCTTTCCCACCAATCCGCCGGTAGCGACCGCTATTTTGGCCTGCTCTACCTGGTAATTTTCTTCATCATCCCCACTCATATAGTTTTCAATCCTGTTTTGCCAGGTCCCGATACGTCCACCCATATGAATTGCATTTGCTATGAGGAGGAAAAGTACCAGTGTAACTAAGCCAATTCCTGCTAAAACAGAAAGATGCTTAAAGCTGATTCGTCCGATAAACATCAGAACCAATGAAGTGGCAAACAAAATCAATGCAGTTGACAGGTTTGCCGGCAGGATCAACAGACAAACCAGCACTACAGGAAGGATTACCGGTAAAAAAGCTTCCTTTAGACTTTTAATTTTATCCTGTTTCAAAGAAAGTTTCCTTGCCAGATACATGATCAGTGCCAGTTTCGCCAAATCCGATGTCTGGATAGTAAGTCCGATACCGGGAAGTGTCAGCCAACGGGAAGCTTCATTGAGAGATGTTCCTGCTACCAGTGTTGCCACCAGAAGAGGCAATGAGATGAAAAACAAAAGCTGCGCGAGTCTTGAATAATACTTATATGGTATATTGTGGGTAACAAAGATGATCGCTATACTCAGCAACAGGATAATACCATGCTTCAGGAAATAATAAGCAGTATTTCCTCCCTGGTATTTATATGCCAGTGTGCCCGTCGAGCTATAAACGGCAAGCAATGAGAAAACGGACAACAGTACGATCACTCCCCAGACGATTCCGTCACCTTTAAAATATTTTCGCAGCAGTCTGATCACGCTTTAAGCAGGTTTATTTAATTCCTTAATAGTTTTTACAAATCTTTAACAGCAAGTTTAAATTGTCTTCCCCTGTCCTCATAGTTTTCAAACAAATCAAAACTTGCGCAGGCAGGAGACAGCAATACACATTCCCCGTCTTTTGCCAGATAATAGGCAGAAGAAACGGCGTCCTGCATAGCTTCTGTATCCACAATAGTATCCACTAAGTCTCCAAAAGCTTCATGAAGCTTTTTGTTGTCTTTACCCAGACATATTAATGCTTTTACCTTACCTTTTACAAGGTCAAGCAGGGTATTGTAGTCATTCCCTTTATCCACTCCGCCTGCTATCCAAACCACCGGAGTAGTCATGCTTTCCAGTGCATACCAGGTAGAATTTATATTTGTAGCTTTCGAATCGTTTATAAATTCAATTCCGTGTACTGTTAATACTTTTTCGAGCCGGTGTTCCACACCCTGAAAATCAGAGAGACTTTTACGGATAATATCTTTACGTATCTTCAGTACGTTCCCTGCAATCCCGGCAGCCATAGAGTTATAGGTGTTGTGTTTACCTTTCAGTGAGAGTTCATCAAGTGACATAGAAAAATCAATATTATCAAATTCAATTAGTAAATTATTATTTCGAACAAAAGCACCGGGTTCCTGAGAGTCATGCATGGTAAAAGAAAGCTGACGGGCTTTCACCACAATTCTTTCCAGCTCTCTGACAGTGATTTCATCATCCCGGCAAAATATAAAATATTCATCTTCAGAAAGATTCTGCGTAATACGAAATTTTGATTCAACATATTTCTGAAGATCGTAATCATAGCGATCAAGATGATCGGGTGTTATATTTAGCAAAATGGCAATATCAGCCTTGAACTGATACATTCCATCCAGCTGAAAGCTACTTAATTCAAGCACATAATAATCATAGTTTTCATCGGCAACCTGCATTGCAAAACTTTTTCCCACATTGCCGGCAATTCCAGCATTAAGGCCTGCCTTTCTCAACATATGATGAATAAGAGAGGTCGTAGTCGTTTTCCCGTTACTCCCGGTTATACAAATTTTAATCGCCTCAGTATACCTGCCTGCAAATTCGATTTCAGAGATTACGGGGATTCCTTTTTCTTTCAAAGCAAGTATCATAGGAACACTATCGCTGATACCAGGACTTTTAATAATTTCATCGGCAGTGAAAATCCGCTCTCTGTCGTGGCCATTCTCTTCAAACTCAATTCCGTATTCATTGAGTTTCATCCTGTATTTGTCGCGTATGGATCCCATGTCGGAAACGAACACGTCAAATCCCTGTTTCCGGGCCAGTACAGCACTGCCTGTCCCGCTCTCTCCTGCACCAAGTACAATTATACGTTTTGTCATGTCATTAACGTATTTTAAGAGTTATAATAGTTATCACTGCCAACAGGATTCCGACAATCCAGAATCTTGTTACAATTTTTGCTTCAGGGTATCCTTTAACCTGATAGTGATGATGAAGAGGCGCCATCCTGAAAATTCGCCTGCCCTCTCCATATTTCTTCCTGGTATATTTGAAATAGCTTACCTGCATCATTACCGACAAACTTTCAACCAGGAAAATACCACAAAGAATAGGTATCATTAATTCTTTCCGAATGATTATGGCTGCCACCGCAATAATTCCACCAAGCGACAAACTTCCGGTATCTCCCATAAATACCTGAGCCGGAAATGAATTATACCAGAGAAAACCGACTGTGGCACCAATAAAAGCACTCATGAAAATTACCAGTTCACCAATATGCGGAATGTACATTATATTAAGATAGTCAGCATATATCATATTACCAGACACATAAGCAAGGATTCCCAGCGTAGTTCCGATAATAGCGGAGGAACCGGTAGCGAGACCATCGAGTCCGTCGGTCATGTTGGCCCCGTTTGAAACGGCGGTAATTATAAATATAGTAACCAGTACATAGACAATCCATGCATATTTAGCAGCTTTGTCACCAAGAAAGGCTATCAGATATTTATAATCAAATTCATTGTGTTTGAAGAACGGAATGGTTGTTTTCGTTGATTTAACATCTTTTGTAATGACGTTTTTCTGATGCACGGCATAATTATTTCCTTCTACTACCTCTACTTGCTGATTTTTATCGGGAACAACAATTCTCTCACGTACTTTCACATCATTACTCAGATAAAGTGTAAGTCCAACGACCAGCCCCAATGTTACCTGTCCGGCAATTTTAAATTTTCCGGTGAGTCCTTCTTTGTTTTTTCTGAAAACCTTGATATAATCATCAAGAAATCCGACAATACCCAGCCAGATTGTAGTAATGATCATGAGGATAACATATACATTTGTCAGGTCACCAAACAAGATTGTAGGAATGAGAATAGAAGCCAGAATAATTACCCCCCCCATCGTTGGCGTTCCTTTCTTCTGAAGCTGTCCCTCAAGCCCAAGATCTCTGACTGTTTCACCAATTTGTTTTCGCTGCAACAATAATATGATCCGTTTTCCAAAAATCAGGGAGATAGCCAGTGATGTAATCACTGCAAGAGCCGACCGGAAGGAAATGTACTGAAACATTCCTGCACCGGGAAAATCAAGTTTGTTCAGATAGAGAAACAAATAGTACAGCATAATAATTATTTTTAGCCTTCCTTAAAAAATTGAACAACTACCTCCATATCATCAAAATGATGCCTGACACCCTTAATTTCCTGGTAAGTTTCATGTCCTTTCCCCGCTACCAGGATAATATCTCCGGGTGCAGCCATGATACAGGCAGTACGAATCGCCTCCTTTCTGTTAGTGATTGCAAGTACCTTTTTCTTATTTTCAGCAGGTACTCCTTCCATCATTTCATTTATAATTTGTTCAGGGTCTTCACTCCGTGGATTATCCGATGTAAGGATCACTCTTGTACTTTTATCAACTGCAGCTCGGGCCATTACCGGCCTTTTAGTCCTGTCTCTGTCCCCTCCGGCTCCACAAATTGTTATAAGTGTTGCATCCAGTTTCCTGATACTGTTGATAGTTTCCAGCACATTTTCCAGGGCATCAGGGGTATGAGCATAATCAACAATAGCTGTGATCCCTCCCGGCGATGTATAATACTCAAACCGCCCTCTTACATGCTCAAGCGTGCTCAGTACCGGAAGAAGCTCTGATTTATTTATGCCCAGCAAAACAGCTGCAGCATATACACCGGTAAGATTATAAGCGTTAAACCTTCCAATCAGCCTCACCCAAACTTCCTGCCGCTCCAGAAGTAGCTTCATGCCATCAAAATGGCTTTCAAGCACTCTGCAACGAAAATCTGCAGCAGAACGGACACCATACGTATATTTTTTGGCAACGGTATTTTGCAGCATGACCTTTCCGTTTCTATCATCATTGTTTACAAGGGCAAAAGCATTCTTATCCAGTTGATCAAAAAATTTCTTTTTCGCTTTTAGATAATTATCAAACGTTTTATGATAGTCGAGATGATCATGGGTAAGATTGGTAAAGATACCTCCCGTAAAAGCAAGTCCTGCTGTCCGATCCTGATCAAGTGAATGTGAACTTACCTCCATAAAACAATACTGACAGCCTTGTTCCACCATTTCTGCCAGCAACTCATTAATTTTAACTGAATCAGGCGTTGTATGCGTTGCTCCGTATTCCTTATCATTGATATAATTAGCTACGGTTGACAGCAAACCTGCACCATATCCAAGGTTTCTGATCAGCCTGTAGAGCAGGGTAGCTGTAGTAGTTTTCCCATTAGTCCCTGTTACTCCCACCAGCCTGATGTTCCGGGATGGATAATTATAGAAGGCTGAAGCCATTATGCCAAGTGCTGCGGCAGAATTTACAACCCTGACATAAG
>DASQZP010000066.1:0-2002 GCA_035638655.1 Bacteroidales bacterium | reverse complement strand
TATACCTTTTTACAAAAACAGCCTGGTCATCCGGTGGTTTATTAAGATGAGTTGTAAAAAAAGGATTCCATATACTGTTCTGTATAAAATTGTTCTTTTCGTCCTGCAAATAAACGTACAATACTTTCCCCTGCTCATTCTATCTGTATCCGCCCCAGCAATTGCGTGTTACTTAAGTAAATCTTTGTTTATAAATTGCGGTAAAAGTTCTTTGAAATTATTGGCCGGTGTCGTGTGGATGTTTTCCATGACGTACTTCAGCCATTTTTGAGGATCTATATCGTTTTTTTGGCAGGTTCCAAAAAAACTGTAAAACATTGCGATATTACCGGCAGCATCATGCGACCCGGCGAATAAGTAATTTTTACGGCCCAGGGCCAGGGGGCGAATGGAGTTTTCAACCAAATTACTGTCGATCTCCAGCATCCCGTTTGTCAGATAATTTTGCAGACTGGTCCATCGGTTGCTGCAATACTCAAAGGCTTTCCCGATAGGACTTCTTGGAATTGTGCTGCTCTTGTGTTTGTAAATATAGGCTCCGATTTCGTTGATTACGGGTAAGGACTTTTCCAGACGAAGTGCATGCCTTTGGTCGTGAGACAGGTTTTTATCCCGGGCAATAGCCTCAATGGCATAGAGCAGCTGTATGAGTTTCAGGACATGATTAGCGTGCTGATTATCATTACTTTGAGCTTTTTCAAAATTCCGTCTGGCATGTACCCAACAGGATAAATGAACCAGCCCCTTTTGCTGGGCCAGATAAGTGTAGCCAGAACAACCGTCAGTTTGTATAAACCCCTTAAACGAGTTCAGATCATCGATCGGCCCCCTGGGGGAGCGACTTTTATAATATTCAAACAACACGCTCTTTGACAGGGGTGCATACCGTACCCACATGTAACCCCGGTGACAAGTACCCTTTTTGTTGCGATCCTGAACTTTTATTGGTGATTCATCAATCATTTGGTAAATTTCCCTGAAGACATACAATCGGTGTACCTCATATAACGGTCGGATCAAATCAGCCCCGAGTTTTACCCATGATTCCTGTGTGGAATCCGGAATAGTAATTCCCATCTGCATAAGTATCTGTCTTGTACGATAAAATGGCAAGTGATACAGGTACTTGTTTGCATAGATCATGGACAAAAGACCGGCGCTGGCTATGCATTTATGAATCGGCCGGTTTAAGGGAGCAATTACTTGTTTCTGATTGGCTTGTTCATCTTCCGGAGTGATGTACTTATTCCGGATATAACGGTTGATATGCAATTTTGAAGGTGTATAATCCAGTTCTTCAGTGATTTCCTGACCAATACATACCATACCGGTAGTATCTTCTTCAGGCTCCAGGACTATTTCATTAACAGGCAGATGTTCAGGTAACTGCATGCGACCCGGGTGTTCCTTTTTAGTCTTTTTGCGTTCGTATTCCACACGGATTTTTTCCTGTTCCGCTTTAACAGAAGCTTCTACTTCTTCTACCTGTGGTTCAAAATCAAGGGTTAATTGACCAGGATGGGTTTGTGGGATGAAGCGCTCTCTTTTGGAACCAAAGATCAGGCGGCGCATTTGTTCATTCTGAAAAGCCAGGTATTCGACATCTCCAGTGAGTTTTTTGATAACAGATTCTTTCTCAGTTATAACAGCTTCTTTAGTAGTCAGTTTCGCTTCCAAAGTAGCGATTTTGGCTTCCAGTTCAGCGGTAATTGATGAGTGAGAAAAATTCTGTTTTTGCATACACAAATATAATTATATTAATTTGATATACAAATATTTAAGCACTTTTTTTAATAAAATATTCACTCCATTTTAAACCGTTTTTTTCGTTTCATGTCCTTAAATGAAAGTCCTTCCAAAATCATCATCAATTCTTCCCTGGTAATTAACCTTGAAGAGGTATTTCCTGCAGTTTCCATTGAATAGCGCCCACGTTCAAGCCGTTTATAAAAAAGAGCAAAGCCATCCCCGTCCCAGTAAAGTAGCTTTATGTGTGTGCCGG
>DASQZP010000065.1:0-2236 GCA_035638655.1 Bacteroidales bacterium | reverse complement strand
CCGTTCATATTCATCTACGCCACAAAAAGATTCTAATTCTGTAGAAAACAGGGCATAGCACGCTAAAGCTGCTGATTCCAATGCATACCTAAGAGTCATGAAGCCTTGGACAGAATGCAACCGTAAAAATGAAAGAAGTGTTTGAGTAATGGCCTTTCTAAACTGACCCAAAAAAAGAGTAAACGTAAAGCCTGTCTCAGCGTCAAAACCTAAAACATAATGCCACAAATAGTCGACTACATCATAGCTTACATTATAATATTCAGCATTTGAATCAATTGTCGCTAAAAGGACTTGATTTTCTCTATTCACAATATCTATCAAGTTATTTTTGAACTCATTCATGATCAAAACCATAATGAAAAGTTCACCGGACAACAAAAGCCGCCAAGCTTTTGTTGTCCGGTGAAACGCCAGGTTGGGTGCGCCTCAAAATCTAATTTTTATCGTCAATCTCTCGGGGCTCCGTAAGAAGTTTAATTCCTTCAAGCACTTGATAAAACCGCTCTCGAGATAAAGCCCCTATTTTTTCTGATAAATCGCTTTTATTCACAGTGAAGATTTGAGAAATGTTTACAACACTTTTCTTGGGCAGGTTCGCCTCACCTTTGTTCAACAAAACATTCCCAGGTGCCTTTGCTCGTTTAAGGTTGGACGTCAAAGCACAAACAACTACTGTGTTGATACGGCTTTGATTGAAAAGGTTGTTTTGAATTACAATATGAGGATGCCGATATCCAGGCTCAGAGCCTGAAGGTTCCTTCAGGTCGACCCAGAATATATCGCCTTGCTTGATCACCATTGGTCCTTCACCATTTTTAGATGCCGGGAACGCCTCATAGGCTTAAGGGATTCATCTGTTTCATCCGGAATGTCATCGTATGCATCATTAATGGCTTCGAGCAACTTCTGATTTTTATGGCGTTGTAAAAATTCTTGTGCAGCCAATGCAAAAATACGGCTGCGAGAAGTTTTCAATTCATGAGCCAAATCGTCTACTTGCTCAAATAGTGGCTTTTCAATTGATATTGCAGTCTTTATATTTGCCACGAGTTATACCTCCAAATTGAAAATTAGTATAACCTATAGTATAATTGCTGTCAATATTTATCGACACCCAACAATGAACTAACGGGCAGGCGGGGCCTACCACCATATAGTTATTTAAATATAAAACGCTGCAAAACTCAGAAGGATGATTCGGCGATTTAATAGCCTGTCCTGTTCAGTGATACGTTAAAATCTTTTTTCAACTACATTTATGACATTCTTAGAAATAATAGTGATATCTGTGTTCGGGATTCTACGAACTTGACCTCGAAAATCTGACTTAAAAAACCATACAATGAGGTCAATTTTATCAGCAACATCATTAAGCCGAAAAATCATTTCATTTATTCCATTATTGGGTGGATTCGCATAGGCCATATGTCCTAGATAGAGAATGCATTCAAAAGGAGTACCATCAAAAATTCTCCCGTGAGAAGGCACATAAATCGGAGACTTTGATTCCTTTTTTCTACAAAGCGAATAATCGGCAATTTTATAGCTAATAACAGGAATAAATTCCCTTATTTCTTTTAAAGGAAGTTTTCTAATTCCTTCACCAAAAGGATTTTTATAGAGGTTATTCTTTTGGTTATTCCCGCCTGGAAATTTAAACAGTATTGTTCCATCATTATGATATGTAATTTCTCCATGTCTACCGATGATATCAGACTTCTCGAATGTAGTATCTGATTCGGTATAAGTAATGCCTGCTGAATCCTTTTTCGAGGTGAAAATAAATTTGAGGTGTTCAGTATCTTTTCCAAAATTGATGATTTGGAAAAGAAAATATTCAGAATTTTTGATATCCCGAAAGTATATTGACTTTTCGCTATTCATGAGATTTTAATCAGTTATTCTATTGTTTTCTGCATAATATTCGAAAAAAATATCAATTGACAAAAAAAACGGTATTATATGTATTTTCTGACTACATAACTCCACAATAAAGATGTTATATAGAAAACTGTTATGTCACAATGATACCCATTCCCCAAAATATAAACACGCTCTATAGCGCTTTGCTTATTCAAAAAGCAGTTCCGGATAAATACCATCCTTATTATCGAAAGTGGCTGCGGTATTATCTGGATTTTTGCCAAAAATACGGTTTTATACAATCAGACACAAAAAGCCTGCCGCATTTTATAAAGAAACTGAAAGAGAAAAAACAAACCGATCTGCAACA
>DASQZP010000064.1:0-2007 GCA_035638655.1 Bacteroidales bacterium | reverse complement strand
TCGCGCATACAGCGAGTCAGTTGTTCCTTGTCTCGAACATCAGCAACAATACAAAGGTCAGGATATGTTTCGCTTTTGAGCTTATCGTATATTGTGACGTTGTGTCCTTCGTTGAGGAGGTCGTTCACAAGATTTGTTCCGATAAAGCCGCTGCCGCCGGTGACTAAAATGTTCATTATGTAAGAGAATTTTGAATTGTTAATGTTGAGTTTTGAATTAAATAATTTAGGAGAGGTTTATTAGAATTGTTAATTTTGAATTTTGAATTTTGAATTAATTTTCTTTCTGAGAGGTCTTAACGATAGAAGTGAGAATTTTGATTATTTCTTCAGATTCATTGATCAAATTTGTATAGTCGACACCTTCGCAAAGTTGGCTATCTCTTAAAAGCCTTAACCAATAGTTGGTTTCTCGGGCTTCTTTGGAAGAAATCGCCATTTTTGAAATAAAAACTTTCCTACTTTGACCAGCTGTAGCCTCTTCTACATTCGCACCGATGCTGGTGCCGGATCGAACAATCTGCTTTGAAAGAATATATTCATTTTGTTCCCGCAATTTTTTGTAAAGAACAATAATATCTAAGGCGAATTGGTATGTTTTCTCTTTAATAATATTTCGTTTTTTATTCAGAATCTTTTTCAAATTAAAAATTTAAAACTAAAATTTATTAATTATTAATACCGGCTGGTGTGGAATGGTACTGTGGGAAATACTGTAATTTTGACACTTACCCTGTTTTCATCATAGTCGTTTGTGTCAATTGTCGAATCAACAGATCGGAATCGATAATTAAGCCCGATGTCCATCCACTCTAAAGCCCGCCATGTTAACCTTAAACCGGCGGTCGGTCTTTTATCTTCTCGATCAGACTGGTCTTTATATTTAGTATCTCTATAGGAGCCAAAAATATTACCGTGAACATGTTTTGCGAGCTGGTGACTCAAAGAAATACTGACTTCATAATACTCTCCATACCCATTTGTTTCAGCACCATACAAATCATAATCATACCCGCCCAACAGCGCTAAATTTAATTTTCCGTGTTCAAATCGTTTAATAAGGCGAAGATCTCCGATGGCATTGGATGTGTTCTCTCTGAGTTCAGAGTCAGTATAAAAATAACCGGCATCAGCAATTAAAGATATATCCTTTTCGATGTCATACTTAAATCCGATAGTGGGAATATAAGTTGTATCATCTCCTGATTCTCCGTCATAGTTTACTACCAAATGTGAATATCTGATATGTCCTGTAAAATGCTTTCCGAACCTTTTGAGTAAGCTTAGGCTGCCTTGATACTCATTCACATTATCCGAAACCTCAAATTCACCGCGCTTATATGATCCATTGACATCAAAACCCCATTTGGGGCCAAACCAGTAAGTCAACCCTGCCGAAGCGTTGTGATTTTGTTTGTCTTCATATGCAGGATCATCGTTGCTGAGGATATTGTGGCTATAGCCCAGACTGAATGAATGATACTCTCCAAACTGATGATTTAGACCCACACTGGCATAATTTCTCGTGTATACCCTTCTGGTCTTTCTTTCTGAAGTATCAATGGGAAGTGTAGGATCTTCGGTTCTGACTTCCGCAAGATTATCATACCTAATAGGGTCCTCTGTGTACAAAAAGTTATCTCGGGCGTCCAAACGGGTGTGTTTGGTCATTTCATAGAATCCGTTGAATCTCGCACTGTGACGCCAGCCATTGAATTCATCGAATTGATCATAGAACGCATAAGACGGGTCATATGAAATCGTTGCGTCGCCCTTTTTTCCGATTAATTCAGCAGTAAAACCAGGATTTATGGTCGTAATATAATCATCTTGAATTGCGCTATCCTTCTCTGACAACAAAACATTATCGGTATATTCTCCCTTAACTGAAAGTCTGGGGGTGAAGGTTAAATTGTATCCGAAACTGATGGATGTGGTGAGAAAAAAGATGCAGATTGCGGCGAGAATTATCCTTGATTTCATTATGACCTCCAGGTTATTTTTATGG
>DASQZP010000063.1:0-2404 GCA_035638655.1 Bacteroidales bacterium | reverse complement strand
TAAGAAACCACTTCCGGCACACTGAGTACAATGCTGTCCACCACGGTAAGCATTCTGTCGGTTTCGGAGATAGAAGTGCCCGGAGGTGAATTGTAATCCAGCACTATGGATCCTTCATCCATCTCAGGGAGAAAACCGGTTTGAAGTTTGGGCAGAACATATATGCCTGAAAGAATAATCAAAGCCACAAATATCAATGATATCCATGCATGGCGAATAAAAAAATCAATCCAGGGTTTCTTCTCGCTATGTTTAACCTGCCTGACCCTGGTAGGAATAAACCGTGCAATCCAGATATAAAAAACAGGCAGGATTATGGCGGTAACGATAAACGAACTGGTCAATGTAATGATCATTGTATAGGCCATGATTTTGAAATATGCTCCGGCCACTCCAGACATCAGGGAAAATGGGATGAATATCACTATGGTGCTCAATGATGAACCAACCATGGAAGGAAAAAGATACCGGATCGCTTTTCGACTGATCTTAAAGACGGATATATCAGGCTCTTCTTCACGACTTCGGTGAATCTGCTCAATAATGATCACGGCATCATCAATAATAAGACCAATTGCGGCGGCTATGGCTCCAATGGTCATGATATTAAGGGTATACCCGAGCCCCATCATACTAAGTAGCGTCATAGACAGCGTAACAGGAATAATAAACAGGATTGCCAGACTTGATTGTATGGAGCGCAGAAACAGGATGACAACAATAATGGCAAGCAGCAGTCCGATCAATAAAGCATCACGAATACTCTTGATACTTTTGTCCACAAAATTAGACTGCACATAAAAAGGTTTCATGGAAACACCGGCAGGTAAAATATTTTTAAGTTCATCAATTCGCTGATTCACATCAGACGAAACATTCAACAGGTTAGCGTTGGGTTGCTTCAGCACATTGATCAATACCCCTTCATGACCATTGGCATTGATCTTCACATATTCAATCTTCTCGGCTACTTTTACGGTTCCAATATCCCGGATATGGATTATTCCCTTGTTTCCTGAATTCAGGGGAATATCTTTTATGTCACCGATTGAATAAAGTCCTGCATCGGTTAGTGTAAGATAAAGGCGGCGATAACTGTTGATATAACCGTTTGATTCAATAAATCCTGTCGATGATAAGGCGTTGCTAATATCTTCCGGGGTAATTCCATAACTGATAAGCCTGGTAGGATTGGGTTCAATCCAGTATTCTTTGGTTTTACCACCCTGCACCCTGATTGCAGAAACTCCCTGCACCTGAGACAGGTATGGTTTGATAGTATACAGAGCCAGCAGTTTAAGTTCCATAAGGCTCAGGGATTTGCTCTCAAGGGAGTACCCCATTACAGGCAATGATGAAGGATTCATCCGTTCAACGTTTATTTGAACACCTGGCGGAAGATCATTTCTTATCTCGTTAATTCTGGATTCAATAAGTTGTTGACTGGTATAGACGTTTGCTTTCCAGTCCAGAAAGGCCGAAATTTCACAACTCCCCCTACTGGTGATACTTCGAATATCATTAAGATCCGGTATCTTTTTTATGGCATCCTGCAGGGGGCGGGTAACAGATATCATCATCTTGTTTACGGGCTGATCTCCGTTATCGGCAATAATTTTAATTTTTGGAAAAGTAATCTCCGGGAATAAGGAAGAATTTATCGAAGTGAAAGCATAAAAACCACCAGCTAACAATACCAGCATTGCAAAGATTACCGGTGTGCGATAATGTTCAAAAATATTTGTTTTCATTTTACAATCTTCACTTTAGCCGTATCCGGCAGTCCGTAATTTCCATCTGTAAGAAGCCTGGCATCAGCAGCGAAGTCTGGCGAAACGAGCTGAACCGAATCTGGTTCTTTGACACCGGTTTTCACCGATACTTTCACGGCAGTGGTATCATTCAGCAGCTTCATCACCCAGAAGTCAGACAACTTTTCGTTGCTCAGCACGGCCGACACAGGAGCGACCTGCGCAGTGTCAACCTTCTTTATTGTGAATTCGGCTTCGATATTTAAATTTTCAGAAAGATTAATATTCCGGTCTGGTTTGATCAGAACCTGCAAAGACTGGGAAACAGGATCCAGTTCATTCAGCGTGCGCACTACATGGGCTTTTATTCCTTTGCTGCCCTGCCGGATAATGCGGCATGCAGTTCCGGGCGTCACCAGCGACTGCATATCCACCGGCACATATGCCTGCACATACATCTGGTCGTCACGGGTAAAAGAACAGATAGCCGTTCCTTCCTGTACATAATCGCCCTGCTGTTGCATGACTTGTGTAATATACCCGGAGGCCGGCGCATTGATAGTAAAAACACCCAGGTCACTGATACCGGATTTCTGCAGGCTCGAATCTCCTTTGATAACGGCATGCTCTTTCGTTTCAATCCTGAAAACCGG
>DASQZP010000062.1:0-2724 GCA_035638655.1 Bacteroidales bacterium | reverse complement strand
CGATCAAAAACGGGAAATATTAATCATTATGAGATTGATAAATATATAAATATTAATGAACAAATCACCCAAAAGTTCAAATCTTAAATAATAATACAAATAAAAAAGTTAGTGGCTGAGCTCTTAATAAGATACCGCGCTCAAAATTATTGGCTGCTGAGCAGATATGAATTTATAGAGAGGAAAATATAACTTTTTTTGTCCGTTATAACGCCTTGTGCGGTTTCAAAAATATCGTTAAAAAGGGACAGGTGAGTGTTGAATATTTCTTACACCTTGCATAAATCTTATAGATAAAAAAATAGCCCACTACTAATTTTACAGTGTGGGCTATTTCAAGCTGAAACCTAATTTTGGAAAATTTCTGCGTATTCTGTCAAACTGTGTGAACTGTTTTCAAAATTGGATGGATAATTGTAAATAACGTGATTACAGATAATATCCCAGTTTTCTTCCAGGAAACTGGAGTAGTCCAGTACGATAAGGTCCGCCTTGGCTTCGAAGGATTTTTGATACGTATAGTCGAGCATTTCCACCAATTCTTTGACCAGGTGACCGGGACGCCCATCAGTTTTGGCTTTGGAGATGTTTTTAATGATAAAAACGGTATTTTCTTTTTCGAACGTCTGCATAAGATTTTCATAGGATTCGCGCAGGGTAGGGGCATACCGTTTATTGATCACGTCAATAATTTCTTTCAACGCCAGGTTTTCTACATCAATAACCCGTGCCTTTTTGTTAAGGTTCTCTACAGATTGAACCGTATTTTTTTCGATAGCCTGAAGCTGTCGAGCGGTAAATCCAATGAGCAAAAAGCATTTTGAAATCCGCGTTTTAGGCTTGAAATAGGATTCAAGAAATAAATTGGAAAGTAACGTTTTAATGAAACTCATAATCCCATCCTTTCTTAATGTTGATCTTATGCAAACATCTCCTTTATGATGTTTCTTGCATCATGGGGTTTGCCCATAGTTTAGTATCGTAAACGTCTCATACTTATGGAGTAAGTACAAACCGTACTTTACTGTGGGGTATTCTCTTACAAAAAAGACGGGGATATCGGGAATTACCTGACATGGATGGGATTAGAATGCTGGAAACGCCGGTTTAATTAATTCCCGATAAATTGTGAGTGGATCGGGACCTTGCAAAAAGATTATAAACAACGAATAGTTTTGTTGTTCAGCTAAATCTAATAACATCTAACCAACAGTAGCGCAAGTTATTAAAACAGAACATGAAATGCTAATAGAATTTTTATTTCTTAATGCGTTTTACAGTTAAAATACTTTTACGAGTTCTTTGGTACCTCTTCAAAATCGGGTAATTAGAATATCAGATAATTTTCATCTGAAATGAATATGTGTCCCTATTATTAAAGTAAAAGCTGTGAGTAAAAAGTATCACTAATTAATTCCCTTTTTAGCGGGGTATGCCTAACCCGGATATTTCACACTAATTAAAATAAAATTATCATAACTTTATGGTATATATTGAGAACCATTTATTTTCAGGGTTTAATAATTATAACAGGGTGTTAAACGCTGCGAAATTTTCCCCTCAGCTGCGTTGAAGGTAAAATGGTTTACTCAACGTATATATATATATACGATTCCGTCACCATTTTAGCCCTTGTCCCGAATGCCTTCGGGGTTGCTGAGAAAAAAAATTCTTGGTGAAATATCCGGGCTATATCAAAGATATCTGAGAATTCGTTAAACCGACTATATTGAAATTATGGGAATTGAATGGAACCGAAAAATTATGAGGTCCTAATAAGCAAGTGATGTATCCAAACTTACTGAATTTGATCAAATTCTTGAAAATGTTTTTTAACAAAATATACGCCAATGCAGAATTTGTACTCCATTTGGTATGGATGTATAAAATGAATATTATCCCACATCAAAAATTAATTCTTCCTATTTTTTGAAATTTTAAAATTAAAATATTGTGATTGATACACACTGTCATATTTTTCTGGAACAGTTCGAAGAAGATTTGGATGAAGTACTAAACCGGGCGGCGGATGCCGGGGTAAAAAAAATATTTATGCCGGCCATCGATTTTTCTTCTCTTGATCAAATGAATGGTATAACTCATGATTCTATAGAGTTGTATAAAATGGCAGGGCTTCATCCTTGTGATATTGAAGGGGATAGCGGAGATCTGGAAATCAAGCTTTTGGAATACTGTTCGTCGGATGATATAGCGGCAGTTGGTGAAACCGGCCTGGATTATTATTGGAGTACCGATTATAAAAAACAACAAAAGGAGAGTCTGAATATCCACTGTGAAGTGGCCAAGGATACCGGAAAACCTATTATCCTGCATAACCGGGAAAGTACGGAGGACATGCTCGGTATTATTGAGGAGCATCAGGATGGTCGATTGACCGGAATATGGCACTGTTTCAACGGATCGGTGGATGAAGGGGAAAAGGCCATAAATCTTGGGTTACACTTGGGAATCGGTGGAATTCTAACCTTTAAAAATGCCGGGGTAGATAAAACCGTAGCGAAACTTCCTATTGAAAAGATGGTCCTGGAAACCGATGCCCCTTACCTGGCTCCATCTCCAAAACGTGGTAAACGGAATGAGCCGGCCTTCATCAGATATACCGCTCAAAAACTGGCTGAAGTGATGGGAATGGATTTTGATGAAGTGGATGAGATCACCACTCAAAATGCTCTCAATTTATTTAACGTTTCTGAGTGATTAACC
>DASQZP010000061.1:0-2126 GCA_035638655.1 Bacteroidales bacterium | reverse complement strand
GATTAATATTGTTACCCTTTTTTTGCCCCCTTTAAGAGAGCGCAAAGAAGATATTCCTTTATTGCTTGAGCATTTTCTTCGAAGATTTAACAGTCTGCGTGGGAAGAAAATTCAAGGACTATCGCCCAAAGCAATGAACCTTCTGATGTCTTATGATTTTCCTGGTAATATAAGGGAGTTGGAAAATATCGTTGAATATGCCACCGTGGTTTGCAAAAATCGTCTGATCAGAAGAGTACATCTACCTGAAACCCTCCAACAGAAGATGGGCCAAAGGAAAATATTAACTTCTGAGGAAATCACTGAGAGTGAGCCTTCATTAGAGGCGTTGGAAAAAGATATTATCTACAGAACCCTTAGGGAACATAACTGGAGCCGGAAGTTAACTGCAGCTCAAATGGGTATTCACCCAACAACACTATGGCGAAAAATGAAGCGTTTGAATCTTGAAATTCCCGACCACGATGGCCGGAAAAAAAAGAAATAATTTTACAATCATTTCATAATTGCAATAATAAAGCGCCAATCATTGCAATTATGAAACAAAACAGGTCATAAAGCCTCCTTCACAAATCCCTCTTTACCGCCAATCTGTCTTATATTCCAAATAGTTATGATTATCACTTTGTTTTTCAAAATGTGGCACGGATAATGCTCTTAAAATTTATTATATCGAATCTATTTTATTCATAAAATAATTGGTTTAGAGAGGTGGGTCCCATATCCTTGTATAATTTTAAAGTTTTCCTGCAAGGAAGGATTTTACCATGAAATCAGGAATATGTCCAAAATGTAAATCAGCGTCAGTTTTCCAAAGAAACTTTCCTGGAGGATACAGGAGCAATCTTGTTATTGGGTTTAATAAAGGTGTCCGCATTGAAGATTATATTTGTATTATTTGTGGATATACTGAAAGTTATATGGAAAATTTAGATAGCAAGGACGAAATTAAAGAGCATTGCAGATATGTTGTTCCCTCAGCATCGTAATTTGTTCTGAACGATACTTGATTTGACTGCGATCAGATGCCGTAGGAATCATTGTTTTTATTAAATTGAAGGTTTCTGCTTTCAATCTTTTAACCACCGTTAAGAAGGTTATTCCATGGAGAAACCCCTCAAAATTTGCAGACTTTGCTCCTAACAGAATATTTTTTTCAGTTAGGAGCTTATAGAATATTTCGAAAAGACCAAAACTTTTAAGACCTGCAAATGACCGTTTGAAAGGAGAAAAAACATGAAAAAACAGCTCATAAATTATGAAACATTGCTAAAGGTCACGAAGGCAATCTCTCATTCCAGGGACCCGGAAGAAGTTGTTCTGATGACGGTAGAAAGCATCAAAACAGCTTTGCATGCCAAAGGGTGTTCTTTGTTTCTGATCAATCGAAAAAACAATGAACTGCAGTTGGCAACATCCTACGGGTTGAGTGATGAGTATATCAATAAAGGCCCTGTAAGTGCATTACGGTCCATTGCTCAGTCGTTGGATGAAGGGCCTGTGGCGATCTATGATGTTATGGATGATCCAAGAATTCAATATCCCAATGAAGCCCAGAAAGAGGGAATTGCTTCCATACTATCGGTGCCCATCGTGGTGGGTGGCAATCTAATCGGGGCTATGCGTGTGTATACGTCTGAACCTTGGGAGTTTACACTGGAAGATGTGAATTTCGTCCAATCTCTGGCCCAAGTTGCCGGAATGGCAATAAATATGGCAAGGCATACTAAAGGATTAAAAAGCAGTATTGATGTTCTGAAAACGATGAGGGAAGTTCAGACCCATAGAGTTACAAGAAGGACCCCTTATGAGGGAGTTCCAATAAGTGTCCCTTCGAACTAATTTGGTATACATCATTAATGGTCAAAAATGATGACCCATAAAAATTTACTCACTTGAGATATCTGTGCAAAAAGGTACAACTTTCAACTCGCTGAATTTTTATGGCATTCGAAACATATCGTCAAATGTTCAGTCAAGTCAGATAGCTGTATACTTTGAAAGGTATCGAAAAATCTTTATCGTTCGATCCAATCCTGGAAATTACATATATTCAGAGATCAGTTTTATCTTGGCTCCGTAATAATCATTTCAATAGACAGGCTGTTTGATGCTATCTTTTTGAT
>DASQZP010000060.1:0-7061 GCA_035638655.1 Bacteroidales bacterium | reverse complement strand
GTACCTCCTGAGATGGCATCGACAGCATGCGGATTATCCGGTGAAGCCCCGCCTTTGACCACATCAATGGAAGTAAACTGACCATTCTTATCAAAGATTTTTTTACCCTTGAACTGAACCTGAAAAGCCCTGGTGGCAATTTCGGCCCCCAGTCCGGGTGTTTCGCCCTGATGACTGTAGGTGGTACCATAAACAGTATTAAAATCATCATTCAGTGAAACATACCCCCAGATTGGGCCCCAGAGCCCTTTTCCGCGAACGGGTATAACATAATGTTTGCTACCGTCATCAGTTGTTCCTACATAAACCGGCAGGTTTCTTTTATCCAGCGGTTTTGAAAGTTCTTCCTTCAGGTTAACTTTAAAGGCATCCACTCCTGGTTTTTTATCACCTTTAGAATCAACAACGTAACTATCAGTGATATATTTGGCATACTTTGCTTCAGCATCTGAAGCTGTGGCCTCTATATTCAGGGAAGCCAGTATGTTTCTTTTCTTTTCAATTTCAACATTTTTTTCCTGGTATGGTTTTAGTTTGATTGCGGCAAATGATAAGACAGCGGCAACAACCAACACCATAATAGCGGCAAATGCGAAAATATATGTATTACTGTACTGCTTCATTGTAAAAATTATTTTTTTAAGCGTTAACTTTTGCTCTTCTCATTCTTCTTTTAACGTTGGCCTCAATCACATAGTGGTCAATAAGCGGAGCGAATACATTCATAAGCAGGATGGCCAACATTACTCCTTCAGGATAGGCCGGATTCAGCACCCTGATAAGAATAGCCAACAAACCGGTAAGGAAACCGTAAATCCATTTACCTCTTTCTGTTTGCGCGGCAGTAACCGGGTCGGTTGCCATGAATACAGCGCCAAAAGCAAAGCCGCCAAGTAATAGCTGCTGCCACCAGGGAATTGCCATAAATGGATTAACTGCAAAAATATTGAGGATAATACCCATAACGGCACCACCGATAAAAGTAGAGAGCATTATTTTCCAGCCGCCTATCCCCGTATAAAGCAGAATGGCTGCACCTATAAGGATAGCTAATGTTGAGGTCTCCCCAATTGAACCGGGGATAAATCCAAAGAACATATCCGATGCGGAAGGCAGTTTATCAACATTACCCAGTGCTGCATTAGCCAACGGAGTAGCACCTGAAAAACCATCAACCAGATGTTGTGTATGCTTCAAACCGGAAATCCATACCTGGTCACCAGACATGTCGCCTGGATAAGCAAAAAACAGGAAAGCCCTTGCTGTTAGTGCGGGGTTCAGAATATTCATGCCTGTTCCGCCAAATACTTCTTTGCCGATAATTACTGCAAATACAGTTGCAACAGCAACCATCCACAACGGGATGTTTACAGGCAAAATGAGCGGAATCAGCATTCCGGTTACCAGAAAGCCTTCGTTGACTTCATGCCCGCGTATCTGAGCAAAAATAAATTCAGTGGCCAGACCGGCAACATAAGTAACTATAATAATAGGTAATACTTTCAGGAAGCCAAACCAGAAAACCTGCAGAAAAGGTACTGACTCTCCAATTGACTGATAATACTGGTTTCCGACATTCCACATTCCAAAAAGCGTGGCCGGGATCAGGGCCAGTACTACAAGACTCATTGTTCTTTTCATATCGATGCTGTCGCGGATATGTGCACCCTGAGTCGTTACTTTATCCGGTACGAAAAGGAATGTTTCAAATGCTTCGAAGGTTGATTCCAGTTTCTCGAACTTCCCGCCTTTTTGAAAATTAGGCTTGATTTTGTCGATATAACTTCGTAATGATTTCATTTATTGAGAATTAACTGTATGTTTTTATTTCTTTTTTACTCTTGATTCGATAGAAGTCATACTACTAACTCATCTCTTTATGCATCAGATCAAGTCCTTTGCGTATGATGGACTGCACCTCGGTTTTTGAAGTACAAACAAATTCACAAAGCGCAAAATCTTCCTCAGAAACTTCATAGATGCCTAGCTTTTCCATCATGTCAATATCATCGACAAGAATGGATTTAATGAGCTGTACAGGGAAAATGTTCATCGGAAGGACTTTATTGTATTCACCCGTCATGACATAGGCGCGTTTGCCACCGTTCATGTTTGTATCCAGTTTATATTCCCGGTTTGGCATTAGCCATGAAAAGAAGCTCCGGGACATACTGAATTTATTAAAGCCTGGTTTTGCCCATCCAATGAATTCAAAATGATTTCCTTCAGGAATAACCGTTACATGGGAGTCATAAAAACCCAGGTATCCGGATGGAAGTATTTTTGTTCCGGTTAAAACATTTCCGCTGATATGGCGTAAGTTTCCCGGCTGTACGTTATCTTTTACAATACTTTCTATACTGGAACCTGCAATCAGTTTGTAATATTTTGGTTTAATGACTTCAGAGCCGGTAAGAGCTATTATTTTGGAAGCGTCATAGATTCCGTTCAAAAATAAGCGGCCAATAGTGATTACATCCTGAGGGTTTACATACCATACCAAACTTCCTTTTATTATGGGGTCAATATGGTGGATCTGTATCCCGACATTACCTGCCGGATGAGGTCCTGTGAATTGATTAATCTGAACCCCCTGAGCTTTTGAAAATACCGGTGAGGGAGGATAATCGGCATTCACATTCAGATGGATCTTACCGCTGGTAAGTTTGGAAAGTACATTAATTCCAGCCTGGAATTCTTTCTCCTGATCCTTTACAATGAAATCATAATCCGGTGCAAGCGGGGCTGTATCAAAAGCTGAAATAAAAATTGCCCTGGGCTCATCTTTTGGATTCGCGATAATTGAATAAGGACGTTGCCTGATGAACGGCCAAAGACCACTTTGCAAAAGTTTTGCTGTAATGTTGTCTCTGCTTAGTTCTTGAACATCCGCTTTTCCAAAATCTTCGTACTCAATTTCCGGGTCTGCCTGTACAACAACTTCCTCAATTCTCCGGCGTTCTCCGCGGTTTATTTCAACCACTGTTCCGCTTACCGGGGATGTAAACAGAACATCGGGATTGTATTTGTCAAAAAACAATGGTGTACCGGCTTTTACCTTATCATCAATATTAACCTTTAATTTGGGAGTTAATCCCTGAAAGTCGGTGGGCTTTAATGCATACCTCGCTGACATACCGGCCTTTGAGAATATTTTTTCAGCTTTCCCCTTCAGCTTGATATCCAGGCCTTTCCTGATCTTTATAACGTTTGACATCTTAAAATTGTGGGTTTTAAAATTTTATCTGGCAAAAATAGCCATTTTTTAATATATACCAATTCAATGTTGTTCCTAAAATAACATCAAATATATAAATTCATATTTTTTAATATGTCCATTATTCGATTATTTTCTTTTTTCAGAAAAAGAATACGTTATCTTATGGTTAATGTTTAATTTTGAAGACCTTTGTTTATTAGTTTAAATAGATGCTAAATAAGGTCTATCCTGAAAAAAATTTATTATGCTTAATTTCAGAAAATTGGTGAATTGGGAATGAGACGATTATTGTTTTTTTGTTTTGTAGAAATATAAATGCATAATTATTGCTGTTTCATTAAACTTTTTTATAGTTTCATATTTGATCAACGCTGTAGGGTTGTATTACCTGAACATCATAAATGAATTGAGTTTATTACTCCAGCATAATTAATTTTAATATGATTTTGTACCATAAACTGATATTTCGCCAGGGACTGATTGTAAAAATAATTCTGATTCTGTTTTCTGCTTTTTACTTTTCAAATGTTGCATTTTCAATAACTTCAGGAAAAGAGAGAATGCAGGGAGACAGCCTGATCTATGACCAGGTTTACAAGGAAAATATTCAAACTGTCCGGTTGTACAGGAAAGGGTGGGAATTGTCCTATCCTGTGATTGGCTTGAATAGTGGCGAGCAATTGGTACTTAGTTTTGATCGGCTCGGTCAGGACCTGGGGAATTACAGCTACACATTTATTCATTGTGATGAAAACTGGCAACAAAGCGCGCTGATTGCCTCAGAATATATAACAGGATTCGAGGAAAATCCTGTTAATGATTACAAACGATCATTTAATACCTACCAGCCATACGTACACTATAAAATTTCTTTCCCTAATGATCAGGTGAGCTTTAATGTTTCCGGTAATTATGTGTTGTATGTATACCAGGACAACGATCGTCAGAATCCAGTGCTTACAAGGCGTTTTTCTGTTTCTGAAGAATCTGTAATGGTGAATCCCCAGCTTGTAAGACCTGTAAATGTTAATTTATTTAATACCTCCCAACAAATCAATTTTACAATAAATCTTAACTTACTGGATGTACAGGATCCGCAGCAGGACATAGCCGCTGTTGTAGTGCAGAATAACGATTGGAATCATGCCCGTTGGTTCAGGCAGCCTTCCATGACTCGCGGTAAAATTCTGGAATATGACGACCTTGAGAAAAACATTTTTCCCGGAGGTAATGAATACCGAACACTTGATATCTCAAGTGTGAAGTATCAATCGGAGAGAGTCGCCGCCATCAGATACCTGAGTCCCTACTATCACTTCATACTACATCCGGACAAACCGCGATATAACGACCGCTATTTTTACAATGAAGATTTGAATGGCAAATATCTGATAAAAAACAGACTTGGTACTGAAAATGATGTGGATGCCGATTATGTGATCGTGCATTTTTCCCTGCAGTATAAAGTTCCTGAAGCCGACGGAGATATTTATCTTTACGGAGCGCTCACTAATTGGGAATGTACACCTTATAACAAGCTGATTTATAATTTTGAAGACAAGACTTATGAACTGGATCTTTTGCTTAAACAGGGGTATTATGATTATCAATATGCTTTTGTTAAACAAGGCGACAGTTTTCCGGATCTAACATGGGTGGAAGGGTCACATTTTGAAACCGAAAATGATTATGTATTCTATATTTACTACCGGTCACCGTTCGATCGCTATGATCGACTGGTTGGAACAAGAGTATTTAATACACTTGGAGGCAAAAGCCGGACCCGATAGCATCAATTAAGGGTGGGTTGTGTTTTGAGTTTTAAAATGTTGATGAGAGAGAAAAAAATCAAATCTCCCTGTTGAGATCAAAATTCTCAAGTAGTTTTGCGACTCTCTCCAGAAACATTCCTCCCGGGCCACCATCAACTACCCTGTGATCATAGGAGAGAGAAAGTACCATTATATGCCGGATTCCTATTGTATCACCTTCAGGAGTACTAACCACTGCCGGCTTTTTCTTGATCGCTCCTGTAGCCAGAATTGCTACTTCAGGCTGGTTTATAACGGGAGTACCGGAAATGTTCCCAAATGCACCCAGATTTGTCAGCGTAAAAGTGCCTCCTTTTACTTCCTGGGGGAGTAATTTGTTTTCACGGGCACGTCTTGCCAGGCTGTTGACCTTCGCTGCGAGACCGCTTAGATTTAATCTGTCTGCATTTTTAATCACTGGTACTATGAGATTTCCGCCAGGAAGGGCTGCTGCCATCCCGATGTTAATTTCCTTCTTTTTGATAATAAAATTATTATCCACCGATATATTTATCATTGGAAATTCCTTGATTGCTAAGGCAATCGCTTCGATCAGGATGGGAGTAAAGGTTAATTTTTCCCCGTATTTTCGCAAAAAAGCATCTTTGTTCTTTTCCCGCCATAAGACGAGATTGGTCAGATCGGCCTCACTGAATGAGGTAACATGAGCCGAGGTATGCTTGGAGTATGATGTGTTTTCAGCAATAAGTCTGCGCATCCTGTCCATTTCCACAATCTCGTGCTCTCCACCGCCATAGATCTGGTCCTTTTTAACAGGAGAGGACTGTTGAATGTTAGACTGCGGAAGTTGTCCGGCTTTGTTCGTCTTTGCATATCCCTGTAAAATATTCCTGGTTAGCCCTTCCGGATGTTCTTTATTCAATGATGAGAGTTTCTCCCTGTTGATGCCATATTCAGCGGCAATATTTTGAATATAAGGCGGGATAAAATCTGTTGCATCAGGAGGAGCGCCTGCAGGGGTATATTTAATTTTATTTCTGAGTATAGTGCGCTCTCCGGCTTCCTGCCAGTTGCCTGTGAAGGATGAAGTTTTCTTAGGTTCCTCTATGTATGCTTCCCTGTCTGATTTTCCGGATTGTTCTACTGATCCGGTTTGCAGTTTTGCAGTGGGAACTTGCACAGAATGATCGGCCGTTTCTTCCTCTTCTCCTTCTGTTTCAAAAACAGCGAGTGGTTGTCCTACTTTGGCAATCTGCTCTTCTTCAACGAGATGTTTTTTCAAAATTCCCTTTTTTGGTGCAGGGATTTCTGAATCAACCTTATCAGTGGCTACTTCAACCAGCGGTTGATCTTCTTCTACCATTGTTCCTTCTTCAACCAGCCAGCGGGTAACAGTGGCTTCAATAACTCCTTCACCCATGGAGGGAAGAACAATTTCTATACTGGGCATAACAAATAATTTTTCTGGGCACTAATTTATAGCATAAATTTTATTCTTGCTCAGTTTACAAACAGCCACAGGAAGTATTTGTTTTTAACTTCCTATTTTTTTAAATGATTTAAAAAGAATGGAGAAATCGTTGTAAACCCTGTATTCTTTTGCATACAGGAGGTTTATACGCTCAATGTCTGCAGTTGATAATTTGTTTTTTAACATGTTATCCGCCGGAGTGAGCACTCCATTGCGAATAGTTGGTAATTCATGTATATTAACATCTTCCGGCATAGAATATCCAACCCATGTGAATAAACCAGAAAATACCCTGAAACAGTTTTTTATATATTTTTTCGGTTTTTTAAAGTAAAAGACCAGAAAAGGGGCACCCAGTATAAGTATGATTGACGACCATATATCAAACAATCTTTTTTTGCGTTTATTCTTCTCTTTTGCCAGCGAATCAAATGTTACCACATACAAATCTCCGGCTGTGTTAATAGAATTGCTGCCAATGATTGAAATGCTTTCCGGCGGTGCAATTTTAAAACTCACTTTTTCTGAAGTTAGCCGGAGCATATTCCTTATAATCTGATGTGCCTGAAGATCCTTTGCGCAGAAAACTATCTCGTTT
>DASQZP010000059.1:0-3005 GCA_035638655.1 Bacteroidales bacterium | reverse complement strand
CGGGATATCCCCAGATCAAATTGTGGGCAGATGCACTCAAAAAGCTGGGGGAAAATCCAAACGCATATAAAACACTCAGGATTGGCATCGATAAGCGCAAGCTTCCTGTACGCGAGTCTTTTTGCAATTTTCCTCATCCGGTGAAAGCCATTGTGGTACTCTCCTCTCATAACGGAAATGAAAAAGAAGTGGAAAAAATAAACGGGACTGATCGCTTTAACATCATTAAAAACCAGACGTACCGTTTCAACTACCTGGAGGGTCTTGGACAAAAAGATCAGCATTTTATCCTGGCAGGTAAAGCTGCCGGTTCGATCCCCATTTTCCGGTTAAAAAGACCTGCAAAAGAATTTGATCCGGAGAAGCTGGCTGATTACCTGCTGGAAGAAGTCTTTAAACCTGTCTGATAAAAAATATAATATGTCATCCGAAAACAGTAAAAATATAATCTGGCTGGCATCCTACCCAAAATCAGGGAATACCTGGTTCAGGGTTTTCTTAACCAATTTGCAGAATGAATCCGACGAGCCGGCAGACATTAACAAACTTAATTCATCACCAATTGCAAGCAGTCGCACCCTTTTTGATGAGGCTACCGGCTTGTCATCCGGGGAGATGACATTTGATGAAATCGACAATCTGCGCCCTGAAGTATATGAATACCTGGCCAGGAAAGCCGATAAAACTGTTTTTCATAAAATTCATGATGCCTATACCTGTAACCTCGCAGGAGAACCCATAATTCCGGAATCTGCTACAAAAGGAGTTCTCTATTTCATAAGAAATCCGCTGGATGTTGCTGTTTCTTTCGCACATCATTCCAGTACAAGCATCGACAAAATGATTGAATCCATGAACAGCATGAAGCACTCATTCTGCTCCAGGTCTTACAAACAGTCAAATCAACTCAGACAGAAATTATTGTCATGGAGTGCACATGTTACCAGCTGGACTGAAGAATCACCCTTGCCTGTTCATGTAGTGCGTTACGAAGACATGTTATACAGGCCGGAAGCTACTTTTGCTGCTGCCATGTCGTTCGCCGGTTTAAAATTTAGTCGGGAACAGATACAGAAAGCTCTGCGGTTCAGCAATATCAAAGAATTACAAAGGCAGGAAAAGAAAAAAGGTTTTAAAGAAAAAGCCCCTGGTGCTTCCTCCTTCTTCCGCAAAGGATCAACCGGTGATTGGCAGTCAGAACTTACAACAAAACAGGCAGAGAAAATTATTGAACAACATAATACAATCATGAAAAGATTCGGATACCTTGATAAGCAGGGCAATCCGGTAACTGAAAAAAGCAATTCTTTTCAAAATTCATAAAAAATGACTAACCACTTATTACGTACAGAATCGAAAATATACAGAAATCCTGAAATGCTCTCAAGCGATATGGATGGTGAAAAAGTAATGATGAGCATTGAAAACGGAGAATACTACGGTTTAAATCCTATCGGCAGCCGAATATGGGAGCTTATTGAACAGCCGAAGACAATTGATGAACTGATCAGCATACTTACTGATGAATTTGATGTCACTCCCGAAATCTGTGAAAACGATGTGTTGGCATTCCTCAAGGAGTTACTTGAAAAAAACCTGATCATTACAGATGATTAAATTATTAAAAAAATTGTCGGACCTGTCTTATAATGAAAAGAAATTATTGTTTCAGGCATTGAGTGTTTCATTAATAACGTACTGCGTTATTTCAATTTTCCCGATGAAATGGTACCAGAAAAAATTGCTGGGCAGGCAGGTCAGGGGAACAGAAAGTCATCTGTACAAGGTTTCTACGGATGAAAATGAAATTAAACAGGTGGCTAAAGCAGTTAGAAGATGCTCAAAATATGCACCATGGAATACAAAATGCCTGGTTCAGGCCATCACAGCAAAAAATTTACTTAGAAAATATAATATCGGGAGCATGTTGGTATTAGGTGTTGCAAAACTGAACAGTTCTGATTTGTCGGCACATGCCTGGCTTAAAGTTGGTGACAAAATAATTACAGGAAAAAAGGGGATGCAAAGATTTACCGAAGTCAGCAAATTTATCTGAGCACTATTATTCAGGAATTACCTAAAAAATTCCGTATGTTTCTATTATAATCATTGTTAATGACATTATATATTAATCAGCCATATAAAATGATCTCAGAAAAGTGATTTTTATCATCACTAAAAGGTTAATTAAATCATTTTTTTTGTTAGAATGTGGAAAAAATATAACTTTACTGTAAAGATTTCGTTATAGGGGAAGAACCAACAAAAATCCAACGTATAAATGCAATCAAACAGTTTATCTCTTGAAGGTCTCGGCAGGCAAATCAACGAATACCAGCATGAGAAAGTAATAAAAACAAATCAGGTTCAACAAGTGCAGAACAAGGGAGGAGATACTTCCCAGCTTTCCGACCAGATTAGAAATATTGAAACTAAAATTGCTCAGTACCAGCAAATGCTGAAGGAGAAATACAAGGAATTATTTCCTGAGGTATCAAAATCTCCTGAGGATTTTTGGGAAGCTTTTTTGACTCTGTAAAATTCTGATTATTTAAAATCAAACAGTCCTGTTTGTTACTCACAGGGCATGAAAAGCCTGTGTATCTGCACAGGCTTTTTGTATGTATCTCATCCATGTCTATATCTTTCAACCCTGTAAGTTAAATTATCTGAAGAATACCCAAATTACCAGGGTTCGTTTAAGGTGATTATTCTCCCTTAAGTTCAAATTATACTGAATTATAAGAAGATATATTTTTCAAATTAAAAATATTAACTTTGTTGTTTCATTTATAACAGGATAAGCAGGGATGAGTAAAAAGACACCTAACCCACTGGGAACCATTAATACATCAAGGGTTATTTACCCCATCATTATCGGATTGGGCGTTGTTGCCTATATGTTTTACCACGAGTTTGATCCTGATGCTTTCAGTGTGATTGACTTCACCTGGTATTCAGCACTCTTCCTGCTGGCAGCGCTGGGTATGATGGCCATCCGGGAT
>DASQZP010000058.1:0-4343 GCA_035638655.1 Bacteroidales bacterium | reverse complement strand
CTGTATACAAAGGGAACGGAGCACGTTTACAAAGAGCACTTATTAGTTTTTTCCTTGATGAAGCAGGAGAAGCCGGATATAATGAAGTACAGCCACCAATTCTTGTCAATGAAGATTCGGGATTTGGGACCGGTCAGTTGCCCGACAAAGAGGGCCAGATGTACCATGTGGTTGCTGATAATTTTTACCTGATTCCCACTGCTGAAGTTCCCGTTACCAATATATACAGGGATGTGATCCTGAATGAAACAGACATGCCGTTGAAAAATGTGGCCTATACTCCCTGTTTCAGAAGAGAAGCCGGTTCATACGGGAAGGATGTGCGGGGACTAAACCGGCTCCACCAGTTTGATAAAGTGGAAATCGTTCAGATTGCTCATCCCGATCATTCATACAAAGTACTGGACAGTATGCTTGATCATGTAGAGTCGCTGGTTAAAAAGCTGGAACTGCCCTACAGGATCCTGAAGCTTTGTGGCGGCGACATGAGCTTTACCTCTGCTCTCACCTACGATTTTGAGGTATATTCTGCTGCACAGGAAAGGTGGCTGGAAGTAAGTTCGGTATCGAATTTTGAATCCTTTCAGGCAAATCGTTTGAAGCTCCGTTTCAAAGACAGCCAGAGCAAAAAAAATACGTTGGCGCATACCCTCAACGGGAGTGCCCTCGCTTTACCGAGAATTGTAGCTGCCCTGCTGGAAAATAATCAAACACCAGAGGGTATAAAAATTCCGGCAGCACTGGTACCTTACACCGGTTTTGATATGATTTCATAGATAACAATACTGCGAAGACATAAAAAAACCTGTGAATTTCTTTCACAGGTTTTTTTATGGTATCACTATGCTCTATTTTTTCAGTAATCCCCGATCTTCCAGCATTGGAGTAATATCGGGCTTGTCTCCGTAGAAATCATAAAACATCTTGTTATAATCTTCAGTATTTCCCTTTGAAAGAATCAGATCCCTGAAACGCTGACCATTCTCCCTTGTCATGCCGCCATGTTTTTCAAACCAGGCATAAGCATCATCGTCAAGCATTTCAGTCCAGAGATATGCATAATAGCCTGCAGAATAGCCGTTGCCCCAAATATGCAGGAAGTAGCTTGAACGGTACCTTGGCGGAACCTGGGGAAGATCCAGTTTGGCATTTTTCAAAGCAGTTTTTTCAAACTCGTCAACCGAATTAATCTGATCCCCGGCAGGGATGGTATGCCATGCCATATCCAGGTCTGCAGCTGCCAACAACTCAGTTAAGGCATAACCCTGGTTGAAGGTGGAAGATTTTTTGATCTTATTTGCCAGTTCCTGTGGCATAGGTTCTCCGGTTTTGTAATGAACAGCATAATGCTCAAGCACTTTCGGTTCAAGAGCCCAGTGTTCATTAAACTGTGACGGAAGCTCAACAAAATCGCGGGCGACACTTGTTCCTGAAAGACTTGGATAAGTTTGGTTTGCAAAGAAACCATGCAGTGCGTGTCCAAATTCGTGGAACATGGTTGTTACATCATCCCAGCTGATCAAAGCCGGTTGGCCGGAAGCCGGTTTTGTAAAATTACAGACATTGTAAATTACAGGTTGGGTTCCAAGTAGCTTGGATTGTCCGACAACATTACTCATCCAGGCACCGCCGGATTTATTGTCACGCTGAAAATAATCGCAGTAAAAGAGTCCGAGGGCACTACTGTCCTTGTCAAATACTTCATAAACTCTTACATCATCCTGGTAAACCGGAATATCGGTTCTTCTTTTAAAAGTAAGTCCGTAAAGCTGGTTTGCCGCATAAAACACACCATTCTCAAGCACACTATACAGCTCAAAATAAGGTTTAAGCTGAGATTCATCCAGGGCATAACGTTCCTTTCTCACTTTCTCGGCATAATAATTCCAGTCCCAGGGCTGCAATTCAAAACCACCATTTTCCTTGTTAATTAAAGTCTGCAAATCGGCAGCCTCATTCTTAGCCTTTGCAGTGGCAGGCCCGACAAGTTTATTCAGAAAATTCTCAACAGCTTCAGGGGTTTTGGCCATCTGATCCTGTAATGTCCAGGCTGCAAAATTTTCAAAGCCCAGTAATTTTGCCTTATCAGCTCTTATTTCAGCAAGCCGTTTGATGGTTGAACGTGTATCATTTTTATCTCCTTTTTCAGCCCTTGTCCAGGATGCTTCAAATAATTTATGACGAATATCCCGGTTCTCAAGTGACTGCAAGGCTGGTTGCTGCGTTGTATTTTGAAGGGTAAACATATACTTTCCTTTGTAACCATCGTCTTCAGCATTACGGGCCATGACACTGATGGTACCTTCTGAAAGTCCTCTAAGATCTGACTTGTTATCAACAACCAGTGCTCCTGCCTTTGTAGCAGCCAGCAACATATTGGTAAAACGGGCACTCAGTTGGGCATCTTCCTCATTAAGCTTTTTCAGTTTGGTTTTATCTGCTTCCGGGAGATTTGCCCCTGCACGAATAAACTCATTGTGATAATAGTCCAGTAACCTGGCTGATTCCGGATCAAGTTCCAGCTTTTCCTTCTGATCATAAAGGGTTTTTACCCGCTCATAGAGTTTTGTATTCAAAAATATAGCATCGTGCTGGGCCGCCAGTTTAGGTGCAATTTCTTCCTGTAGATTTTGTAGCACCGAGTCGGTATTGGCGCCGGCAAGCATGCTGAACACATTGTTCACTCTTGTCAGTAGCTCACCGCTTTTCTCCAACGCAACAAGTGTATTCTCAAAAGTTGGCTTTTCCTGATTATTGGCAATCTGATCAATTTCTTCCTGCTGCCGCTTAATGCCTTCAGCGAAAGCAGGTGCAAAATCCTTATCCTCTATTTTTGTGAAATCCGGCGCCTGAAATGGCAGTTTGCTCGGCTGCATCAGCGGATTGTCCTTTAGATTTGTCTGATTTTCCATAGAATTTTTATTTCCTGAATTTTGATTACATGCTGCCAGCAGTAACAGCAGCATTCCTGAAGTAAATACTAAAATCTTTTTCATCGTTTTAATTTTATGTCAGTATATATTGATAAGTTTTGAATCTCAACTTTTTACTTATTTACTGTAAGCCGGCTAATTTACTATTTTTTTACCGTAAATGAATCCGGCGTGGCATGTTAGAATGACAGACAAAAGTTAAAAAATCTTAAAATCAAAAATCAGGAAACAACAAGAGTTTTAAAATAAACTTTAAATGATGCGTCTACTCCGAAAAGCCAATAATATGATTTTCAGCTACTTTTTGCCCCAAGCCCTAAAGGGTGAAATAGCTGAAAATCAGACACCCTTTAGGGTAAGGGGCAAATTCTGATTTTCAGTTTTATTTAATAAAGTACTTTTCGGAGTGGACTCAATGATATTAAATTTGCCAAACGACATGACAACTGAACCGGGAAAATAAAATTATATAACACTCTCTAACTGTCACTTACAACTTTTATAAAATTTATCCAGCTTTTATTAACAAGGTCGGTTTTAAAGAGGATTTGAATTAACTTTGCAGTATAGGCAAAAATTCATTAAAAAAGACTGTAATGTATCTTATATTCGACACCGAAACTACCGGTTTACCCTCGGACTATAATGCTCCCGTAAGCAATTCGGACAACTGGCCAAGGCTGGTACAGCTGGCCTGGCAGATGCATGATGAAACTGGTAAACTTGTTGAAGTAAAAAACTATACAGTCAGGCCTGAGGGGTTTACTATCCCCTATACCGCTGAAAAAATACACGGAATATCCACCGAAAAGGCACTGAAAGAAGGCCGTGATCTGAAAGAAGTGCTCGACGAATTTTACTCTTCTGTAGAAAAGGCCTCTTTTCTTGTCGGACACAATATTGAGTTTGACATTAAAATAGTTGGTGCTGAATTTTACCGGCTTGGTATTGAAAACGAATTCATGCAAAAGCCCTTGCTGGATACCAAGGAAGACAGCACTGATTTCTGTGCCTTACCCGGTGGAAGAGGAGGAAAATATAAATGGCCCAATCTTTCTGAATTACATTGGAAACTATTTAATGAAGGCTTTAATGAAGCACATAATGCCTCAGCCGATGTAGTGGCCACTGCCCGTTGCTTTCTTGAACTGATCCGTCTTGGAATATATACGCCTGAAAAACTGAAGGTTTCACAAAATGTTTTTGATCGTTTCAGGGAACTTTATCCTGATACAATCCAGCCCATCAGTATTGAAATTGAACCAAACAGGGACCAGACCACCGAACAGCAGATACAGGACCAGATTGAACAACAGCAGGAAGCTACCCTCAACGAAAAAATTTCATTTACCCACCTGCATGTTCATACACAATATTCCATTCTTGACGGGGCGGCTGATGTTCCCGGAC
>DASQZP010000057.1:0-2599 GCA_035638655.1 Bacteroidales bacterium | reverse complement strand
ATGAGACTTTCAATGTTGAAATAAAATGCAGAACGCTTAGTGAGATCATAAATATTTCTTCCTATTCAAATTTGGATTTTATGAGTATTGATGTGGAAGGGTATGAATCTCAGGTTTTGAAGGGATTAAAAAAAGAACATTTCCCAAAATATTTGTTGATCGAAATTTGGCCTCATGAGGAAAGAGAGATAAAAGATTTATTGGAATCTTCTTTTAAAGTAGAAGACCAATTAACAGAAAGGGATATTTTATTTAAAAGGAAATAATGGAATTACAAGTACCAATATTATTTATAATTTTTAATAGACCGAATACAACTTCAAAAGTCTTTGAACAAATAAAGAAAGTTCGGCCGAGAAAAATTTATATTGCCGCAGACGGTCCTAGAAAAGATCATCCTGATGAAGTTTATAGATGTAAAAAAGTACGTTCAATTATAAATTATATTGACTGGGATTGTGAGTTAAAAACTTTGTTTCAAAATAAGAATCTTGGATGCAAACATGGTGTAAGTAGTGCGATTAATTGGTTTTTCCTAAAAGAAGAAATGGGTATCATTTTAGAAGATGATTGCTTGCCGAATATAAGCTTTTTTAAATTTTGTGAAGAAATCTTAGAGAAATACAAGTACGATAAAAGGGTAATGCAGGTTAATGGCAATAATTATGGAACGGATTTAGAAAATTATCATGCATATTCATATGGTTTTAGTTCTTATCCCCAAGTTTGGGGCTGGGCCACATGGAAAAGAGCATGGAAATATTATGATTTAGGGTTGACGAAATGGCCTTCTTTTTTGAGGGATGGGTTATTGTCTAGTTTAGATGGTGGGGCAAAGTTTTCAAAAACAAGAATTCATAAATGGGATTCAGTATACAAAGATAAGATAGATACTTGGGATTATCAGTGGCACTTTGCCGTAATGAGTCAGAGTGGTTTAAGTGTCGTACCCCAAAAAAATTTAATAACTAATATTGGCTTTTCGTCAGATGCTACCCATACAAATGATGGAAAAGATGCCAAGGCAAATATCCAAAATTGTGACATAGAATTTCCTTTGAAACATCCACCTTTTATGATTGCAGATGACAGAATCGATCGTATATACCGAAAAAATATGTTAGGAAGAACATATAGTGAAATGCTAATTGATAAAATCAAAAAAATAGCACTAATACATAAGTATAAATGAAGTTATCTTAAATTATGATGAAAGTAAGGCCAATATTCATATTTTCATTGCCAAGATCAGGATCAACTTTTTTGCAACGTCTAATTGCAGCGAATGATTTGGTTTCTACTACTTCTGAACCTTGGTTACTACTCCCTTTTTTTTATAATAGACCTAATAGTGGAATTTATGCAGAATATAATCACAATGATTATTGTGAGGCTCTGAATGAGTTTATTCGAGTCCTGCCAAGAGAAAATAATGATTATAATGAAGCTATTCGACGCTTTGCTGGATATTTGTATAGTTCTGTATCGACAAATCATGCTAAATATTTCTTGGATAAAACGCCACGCTATCATTTGATAGCAAATGATATAATAAGTGCATTTCCTGATGGTAAATTTATTTTTTTATGGCGTAATCCACTTTCGACTGTATCATCTATTATGGAGACATGGAGGAATGGAGAGTGGAATTTGCATCGCTTCCATATTGATTTATACAAAGGATTATCTAATTTAATTGATGCATGGTTGTCAAATAAAAACAAATGTATTAGCATAACTTATGAAGAATTGATAAGAGATACAGAGAATTCTATTGAATTGATTTGTGATTATTTAAATCTTCCGTTCAGCAGTAAAATTTTAAATGAATTTACAGGGGTTAATCTAAAAGGAAATTTTGGAGATCAGGTTGGTTTGAGGAAGTATAATAATGTTGCAAGTGATACCCTTGATAAGTGGAAGCGTACTTTAAATAATCCAATCAGAAAGAAGTGGGTGCTAAATTATATAAACTGGATTGGAGAGGAAAGATTAAAAATTATCGGTTATGACATTCACACTATTATAGATGAAGTGAATGACATGTCGATAAATATGAAGCATACTATCAGTGATATTCTTGGAATCGGTAAAGGGTTATTATATCCATGGATTGAACCAGATATATATAGAAGTAAAATCAAGGATAATAGAAATAGATATTTACACTTTTGAAGAATTTATCGAATAGAAAATCACCTATAATTGTCACGGGTACTCATCGTTCTGGTACAACCTGGGTTGGAAATATGTTATGTGCAAGTGGTGAACTTTTCTATATAAAAGAACCTTTTAATATTAATAAACAGGGTCCTGGATGGATACCTGTATCATTTCCATATTGGTTTTATCGCATTAATGATAAAAATTCAGATGAGTATATTAAATATTTAGACGGTATAATGAATATGCATTATCCATTGAGAGACGCGATTACAAATTCACATTTCTTACATTACCCTCATAGATTTAGAACATATTTTGAAAGTCTAGTAGCTCGTTCTTTGGGGAAAAGATCTCTCGTTAAGGATCCTATTGCACTTTTTAGTTTAGATTGGTTGGCAAAGAGGTATAATCTGTATACAATTGTGATGATAAG
>DASQZP010000056.1:0-36174 GCA_035638655.1 Bacteroidales bacterium | reverse complement strand
CATCATCAATAATAATGAATAGGATGCGATATTGAATGGAACCCCGAGAAAAATATCTGCACTTCTCTGATATAACTGACAGGATAATTTTCCTTTTGAAACATAAAACTGAAACAATATATGGCAGGGAGGCAAAGCCATCTTATCCAGATCTGATACATTCCAGGCACTTACAATATGTCTTCGTGAATCCGGATTGTTCCTGATGGAAGCAATTACCCTGCTGATCTGATCAATACCCGGCCCGTCAGGAGTAGGCCATGAGCGCCATTGATGACCGTAAACAGGACCCAGTTCACCTTCGGCATCTGCCCATTCATTCCAGATTCGCACCTTATTTTCCTGCAAATACTTTACATTGGTATTACCCTGTAAGAACCATAACAGTTCATAAATGATGGATCGCAGATGTAGCTTTTTAGTAGTAAGTAACGGAAAACCTTCCTCAAGATTGAATCTCATCTGATAACCAAATATACTGATGGTTCCTGTTCCCGTTCGGTCTTCTTTTTTTTCTCCGTGATCAAACACATGCTGCAGGAGTTCCTTATATTGTTTCATACTAATTCTGTTATTCTCAGTTATTGATCATGTAAAAATAGAAAATTAATTTTGGGAATTTAAAAAATTCTCAGGCGATAATACCCAACAAAATTCAGTCTTATAAATTTTTAATTTTTATTCTATAACACTGAGATTATAATTAACTCCTCTATTTGCGAGATACTTCATAATAAATTCAAAACAATCTGGAATCCGGCCCACATATTCCGGAGGAGAAATCCCTGGCGCAGTGTATAAACCCTCAAGCACAAGATTTGCTGCTGCAGCACAGGTAAATCCTGTAGTTCTTGCCATTGAAATAGTTTGGTTTTGAATATCATAACGATCATAAAGATCGTAAACCAATTCTTTCTTTTTATCCTCTTTAATTCCGGAAATTGTAATGCGCATGATAGTGTAATCTTCCTCTCCTGGTTTTAGTTTCCAAATATCTTTCAGCAATTTGGCAGTTAAATCGAGAGGCTTAATCTTGTTTCCGGCAATTTCAACAGGCTCATCAGAGAAGAAACCACATTCGCGCAACATTCTGAGATAATTTATTGTTCCAGGGTATCTCAGTGTTTTTTCAATCATATCTGGAATATCCATGGTATCAATGAGCGTTCGCAATCCATCCGAATTCCATGCTTCAAGGGTGCCTATCTCATCAAAATAAATCAATTCCGGATCAGACAAAGCTTCTCTTGTAACCACCTGTCCATGCAGAACAAACCGGGCCGGACGGGTATATTCTTCAATGACATCGACTGGCGAAAAAACTGCCTTATACTCAAATGGCCATTTGCGTTTAAATGGCAATCCACCCACATAACATTGATAAGAACTCACTTTCATAGAAGCATCATGATAGCCCAGAATAATATTCCCCATGCCCGGGGCTACGCCACAATCAACAATCGCAGTTACGTTCTTTTCATTTGCCAGTTGATGCAGCTGAAACGGATCTTCAGGAAAGAAGGATATGTCAACTATATTCTTACCGGCTTCAATCACTGCTTTTACTGTTTGAAATCCCATATAACCCGGCATGGCACCAACAACAAGATCAAAAGGTTGGACGATTTTTCTGATATTTTCAGGATCTGAAAGATCTGTTATTATCACATCCACACCTTCTTTTTCAACCTTAAGCAGAACATCCTGATCAATATCAGCAGAAGTAACATTAAATCTCCGGTTCAGATCAGCAGCAATTACACCTCCTACCAAACCGGCGCCCAATACAATAATTTTTTGTTTTTTTTTCATAGTTTTAGTTTGAATATCTTCAAATCATTTTATTACAATTTATTAACAATATTAGGGAGATAAAGGTCAAATTATTATTTTTGCTACGTTTTGAAGGCCTTTTTTAAAACCTAAATTACAAACCATGAACAAAACCATTCGTTATGTGCTTTACAGTCTGGGGTTTGTTCTTTTTGTATTCGTTTTATGGTATTTCAGGAACATCGTAGTCTATGTGTTGATTTCAGCCGTACTTTCTCTTATCGGCAGACCTGTTGTTGAACTTCTTGGCAAACTAAAATACAAAAATTTTCATCTGCCCAACACGCTCAGTGCAGCAATCACACTATTATTTCTCTGGACAGTTTTTTTTACCTTTTTCCGGGTTTTCATTCCTCTGGTAATACAGCAAGCCAACCAGCTTAGCACTATTGATGTACAAAAACTTGTGGACAGTATCAACGGTCCTATAGAATGGGCTGAGGGCATATTTAACAGATATAATCCGGACAGCATCCATAGCAGTTCATTACAGGAATACATCACAAATAAAGTGGCTTCCCTGCTTAATCTTGGTATGATCACAAATTTTTTCGGATATGTAGCAAGTATACTTGGGAATTTTGTAATTGCTTTATTTTCTGTCACCTTTATTACTTTTTTCTTTCTAAAAGATGAGAAATTATTTGCCAATGCAATAATTATGCTGATTCCTACAGAGTACGAAGAAGAAATGAAAAGAGCCCTACGCTCAGTCAGGCACCTGCTGGGAAGGTATTTTATAGGGATTCTGGTTCAGATTACATGTATCATTATATTGATAACGATCGGACTTACAATTGTCGGACTTAGCTTTAAACAGGGGCTGGTAATAGGATTGTTTGTTGGCATACTCAATGTGATCCCTTATGTCGGACCTATTGCCGGAGCTGTACTGGGTATATCAATGGGAGTGATCACTCATCTCTCAATGGATTTCAGCTCTCAGCTGCTACCGCTCATGATTTACATGTTATTGGTTTTTATTTCGGTTCAAATAATTGACAATGTAGTTTTTCAGCCAATCATATACTCAAGCAGTGTGCATGCACATCCTCTTGAGATTTTCATTGTACTGCTTGTCGCAGGAAGCCTGGGTGGTATTATCGGAATGATACTGGCGATACCCGGATATACAGTTCTCAGAGTATTCGCAAAAGAATTTTTTAATAATTTTAAGGTGGTTAAAAAGCTAACCGAAAACATTTAGACACGTAGAACGTAAAAAAACAATCTGAATTACTGATTAATGAGGTACATTAAACCATTTACAAGTTTGTTGCTTTTACTTTCGAGCCTAAACAGCATGGCTCAGAATTTCATAGCCGATTCACCGGAAGGCTGTGTCCCTTTAACAGTTAAATTCACTTATGCTGATACAATTGCTGTTCAAAGCATTGTTTGGGATTTTGGTAATGGGATGACCAGCAATTCAGAAGATCCCCCTGCAGTAGTTTATGACCAATCCGGCACCTATAGTGTTTCCCTGATTGTAAACGAAAATAAAATTAAAATAAAAGAAAACTATATTAAAGTACACCCTCTTCCGGTCTCGTTTTTTAATTACGCTGACACACTTGCCAAAGAGAAGCTTACTTACACTTTTCATTCCTTAAACCAGCCTGTTGATACGCTTCAGTATTTTTATAACTGGTTATTCCAGGATGGCTTTAGTTCCTCTGCACCCAGTCTGTTCCACCAGTTTGATTCAGCAGGCATATACAATGTCAGACTTATCGTCAAAGACAATATTGGATGTGCTGATACTACTGAAAGAGATGTAAGAATAGCCGGAAAACTTGAAATTCCAAATGTATTTACACCCAATGGCGATGGGTATAATGACTTTTTCTATGTCCCTACCAACGGAAGAACCAGTTATATGTTCAGAGTTTATAGCAGAAGCGGGAACCTTGTATATAAATCAGATACAAAAGCAATTCTTTGGGATGGTTTTACAATAAACGGCATAAAAGCTCCCCAGGGTATTTATTATTATGTGATTGAATCACTGGACGATACACAAAATATCATTAAACAATCTGGATTTTTCCATTTGCTGGAATAAATAAAGTACGATGCTTAATCAGAGCAAACCACAAATCCCCTCCCAAACAGGTATTATTAATATTTTTAACTACTCATCACTTTTCAAAAAAACAGGAGTATTCAGTTGACTATCTGTATATATCTGCTATAAATAAAATTGCATGATAATTTAATTATAAAAGTTCAAAAACAATTATAGAATTATAACGTATTATCAGTAACCGAACAACCGGTTGAATAGATGAAAAGTTTTTTTTAGACTCATATTATTATTAAATTTGCAAGGGAGCACACCTGCGATCAGTCATGTATCGTATTGAAATTCAACCCGATTAAACGGCTGTTGAAAAGTTGTTTATAAGTAAGCCGGAAAATGTTTACAAATCAGATCAGGGTTTACAGATGAATGATATTAATAATAGTAAATTTGCGATCCCCGGAAGAAATAATTCAGAAAGGGAATAATTCAATATAATATTCAAAAGAATGGCAAAAGTTATAGCTCTTGCAAATCAAAAAGGTGGAGTAGGAAAAACTACCACCGCGATCAATCTGGCGGCGAGCCTTGCCGTACTGGAAAAAAAGGTACTTTTAATTGATGCTGACCCTCAGGCTAATGCAACATCGGGTAGCGGGTTTGACATCCGCAGCATTAAAACCAGTATCTATGAATGTCTGGTAGATGAGGTTGATCCCAGAAGCATTATCCTGAACAGTGAAATCAGTGGTCTTGATCTGATCCCTTCACATATTGATCTTGTTGGTGCAGAGATTGAAATGCTAAACATGCCCAACAGGGAGAAAATGCTGAAAGAAGTTATCGGAAAGATCAGGGATGATTATGATTTTGTTTTAATTGACTGTTCACCCTCACTGGGACTAATCACTGTAAATGCCCTTACTGCTGCTGATTCAGTTCTAATCCCGGTTCAGTGCGAATATTTTGCGCTGGAAGGATTGGGAAAACTATTAAATACTATTAAAATTATCCAGAGCCGACTTAATCCCGAACTTGAAATCGAAGGATTTTTACTTACCATGTATGATTCTCGTCTGCGTTTGTCGAATCAGGTTGTCGACGAAGTTAAGAAACATTTTCAGGATATGGTGTTTGATACCATCATTCAGCGTAACATTAAGCTGGGTGAATCTCCAAGTTTTGGCAAACCGGTGATTATGTACGACGCTGAATCCAAGGGTTCAGTTAATCATCTGAACCTGGCAAGAGAGATTTTACAAAATAACGAAGAGACAGCTTTAAAGAATTCGGAAAAAATTGTCGAATAAAAAAGACATAAAAGGCATGTGTCAGCAGTCTACATTAATTATTAAATTATGGCAAAAAAGAATGCATTAGGAAGAGGGTTGGGTGCACTCATTGAGACAGGAAGTGATGAGGAAAGAAAAGAAGAGGTTGTCGTAGGCGGAGATGCTATCAATGAGATCGACATCAAGCTAATTGAAACCAACCCTTACCAACCCAGAACAAACTTTGACCAGGAGTCACTGGAGGAGTTATCATCCTCTATTAAAGAGATCGGCATCATACAGCCTATTACAGTCAGGCTGCTTGAAGAGAAGGGCAAATTCCAGCTGATTACCGGTGAACGCAGGTTGCGTGCGGCTACACTGGCCGGCTTAAAAACAATTCCGGCATACATACGTCTTGCTGACGACCAGGCCATGCTTGAAATGGCACTGGTGGAAAACATTCAGCGACAGGACCTGGATTCCATTGAAGTAGCGATCAGTTATCAGCGTTTAATTGATGAGTGCAAGCTCACCCAGGAAAATATGAGTGAGAGAGTTGGCAAAAAGCGTTCTACTATCACAAATTACCTTCGCCTGCTCCGATTGCCGGCTGAAATTCAGCTGGGCATCAGAGAAAAAAAACTCGGAATGGGCCAGGCCAAAACGCTTATTAGTATTGAAGATCAAGAAACTCAAAAAGATGTTTATGACATAATCGTTGAAAATGATCTTTCTGTAAGGGCTACTGAAGAACTGGTAAGAAACCTGAACAAACCAAAAGTTGAAAAGAATCCGGATGACAACCACACTCCCGGACTTCCCCGGGAATATGAAGATTTAAAAAATCATTTGAATCAATTCTTTCGTTCAAATATAGAATTTAAACGCAATAACAAGGGAGCAGGCAAAATTGTAATTCCGTTCAAATCGGATGAAGACCTTGAAAGAATAGTTGCAATTCTTGATAACCTGAAGTCTTAAGCTTCAGGTTTTCTTTGGCTTTTAAGAAAATTCCAGCCGGTCGCCCCCACTGTATCCAGGTTATTTTATGGGCGGCAATATAAAAATAAACAGAAAGATTATTCGTTACATTCATTAACATGTGTAGTGTTTAATTTGTTATTCATACTATAAAAAGCAGACTTGTTTGAAGACAACAGCATTAAAATATATTCTGATATTTACTTTAATGATTAGTTCAGCTTTGAATTTTTCTGTTGAGGCACAAACAAAATCTGCAACTAATAACTCCAGGCAGGATACAACTTCTGAAAAACCACATTCAGCCAGAAAAGCCACGTTGTACTCCACTTTTTTGCCTGGTCTCGGACAGGCCTATAATCAGCAATACTGGAAGATTCCCATAATATACGCGGGCTTTGGAACGCTAATATATTTTATCCATTATAACGGGAAAAATTATAATCTCTACAGAGAGGGTTATATTGATTTTAAAAGTAATGGTACTAAAGGTACTAAGTGGCAGGATATTGTTGTTAGTAACAGTCCGGAAGAAGAATTAAAATTCTATAAAGACTATTACCGCAGATGGCTGGAATTAAGTGTTATCGGCACTGCAGCCTGGTACGCACTGAATATTATTGATGCCAATGTGTACGGACATCTTTTCCACTTTGATATCTCCAAAGACCTTACACTGGATTTAAAACCTGCTGTTGTGGAACCTGTCCCTTACCAGGCTTCTCTTGGAATATCTTGTTCTTTTACTTTCTAACTAATTGGACTGAAATATTTAGAGAATCAGAAAAAGATACAAAAATGCTCACTCGAGCATATTTGGACTTCATCAGACATGAAAAATACCGAAAAAAACTGCTGGAATAAGTTATTTTGCAGGCAAATTTCAAATTAATTAAATGCTTTTATGAAGAACAAAATTACTTTAACAGTTGATAACTATGATGCGTTTTCTTTCCTGATTCATCCCAGGTTGTCCATGTTCCGACAGGTCTGCTGTTAGCATACAGGCCAACTTCCATTGGACGGCCATTTTTATACCATCTGGTAAAAGGCCCTTCTAAAACCCCGTTATTGTAAATTACTTCCATGGATTTGTTCCCATTGGCGTAAAATTTCTCCCATTTCCCGTCAAACTCTCCATGTCTGTAATTACCCTTAACTTTCAAATGTCCGTTAGGATAATACCAAACCGTCTCCCCATCCAGTTTGCCCTCAACATAAGAAAATAAATGTTTTACTTCTTTACTCCCCGTATAATGAATAACCAGCTTCCCTGTATATGGTTTAAAAGTGTCATGTACAAAATATCTGTTTTGTTCCAGCACCCTTAATTTATTTATTTTTTCTTTACCAGTACATCCGGTTAATATTGTTGTCATCGTAACTATCAATAGTATTTTTTTCATAAACAGAGAACTTTCTCATCGCAAATGTTTAATCTCACACATTTTTAATTACGACATCGACAAATCAGAGTTTGAAAATTTTGTTACATGAATCTCTGGATGTGATGAAAAGTCAAAAAAATTAGATAAAATAAAAAAGCTCCATAAATGGAGCTTTTTTTGATTGTTGTTAACTATTTAATACCTCGTAAACCTAAAATTTAAACATCCATTTTTCTACTTTTATATCTAATTCATTTTCAATTGCATTCAATGGTGACCCGGTAAATTTCTCCCCGAGCATCCAGGCCTCAAGGGCTATTTTTTCCTCATTGTTATTTGCGAATTGTCCGGATTCAATCATCCAATATTCTACTTTAAGGGCATCTTCTTCAACTACTTCATCTATTGAAAAGATTTCAACTTCTTTCATCCAGTTTTCAAGATGCAAAAGATCTTCTGCATCCTTCTGCACCAATGTGTTTAATTTTTTCACTAAACTTGATTTGGTTTTGTCTTTTTTGTCCTTCTGACCAGCATAGGTATAATTTGCAGTGATGGCGATCATTCCGAAAGTAATTGCTAATGTAAGTATCAGTTTATTCATGGCTAATTATTTTTTTATTCATTGATATCGTCCATGATAACATTATTCATGCCAAACTATTTATGTGGTTGTATTTGTGTTGCTTACGAGATTTTATGGAGGTGACATTTTATAGATCATTGACCGCAAGCGAACGAATAGTGTACGTATTCGTGCAAATTGAATTATGGGTGTTAAAAAAAATGTGAGATCCGGAGAATTAAATTTCAGGTTAGTAATAAAATTTAAATTAAAATATGATGCATAAAAAAACCTGCAGTTCAACCATTCATAAGTTGAAGTCTGCAGGTATTAAAAGATTTACTATTGTGTCAGATAAACTTTATTGCCGTTTAATTTTCTCACGGGACCATTTAGTTTCTCTTCCCAGAAATCTCATTCCCATGACATATCCTTTTATTATTAAGGTATTTGTGTCATCTTCAAACCACATATAGCAATCATAGACTTTACCGTTATTAGGATCATAAATTGTTCCGCTCTCCCATGTTTTCTCCGATTTGTTATATTCAAATCCTTTCAATATCTGAAGACCAAGTAATTTTTTACCTTGCAGGGAAACGTCCGGATTGTTAACATCCCTTTTGTCTTTGTCATCTTTCAGCCAGACAATTTTCCCATAATATTTTCCATTTGAAGCCTTATAAAGCTGAATCTGAGAGGTCCCCTCTGATGTCAACCAATAATCCGTCACTTTGTTTTCCTGAGCAGAAAGACAAATCGTGAAAAAAAGACCTGTTAAAAATAGCAGTAAAATTTTTCTCATTTTCGTGTAGTTTTATTTATTCATATTCCTGGTGAAAATTTATTTAAAGATAATAACCAAATTGAAATCTTAAGTCTGCTCCTACCTGATGAAATCATAAAATAAAAGACACACAGATTAAATTTATGCACTTCTCCTCTCCTGAAAGTGACGGCCTTTTATAGTTTCTTCTTTGAATGATAATCAAAAACAGGGCAGTTAAGATATAAATTTTTTTTATATCTCCATAATACAATATTACAGGCAGTAAAAAATACACAAAAAAAGCCGTTCAGTTATTCTGAACAGCTTTTTCGTTAAAGGGGGTGGAAGACCGGAGTCGAACCGGCGACCTTCAGAGCCACAATCTGACGCTCTAACCTACTGAGCTACGACCACCATTTTCGGGCAGCAAAGATAAAAATTTATTTTTTTGTTTCATAGATAAAGATGAAAATTGTTTTGTCTATCTTTGCACAATCTAAAAGACAATCCCTTAATATATTAAATAACAATACATTGGCAATAAGGAAGTACATTAATAACATTTCAAGTCTGCAGATTCTTCATTTGCTTAGATTCACTACATTCCTTATTATCAGCATGATATTTACAAAAAGTCATCTAACAATACAACGAATAGGTGACTTTGAGATCATGTTATTTATTGCCAGTATCGTCAGTTTTTTCTGGGTAACAGGCATCATTCAGTCCTTCCTTTCACTCTATAATAATAACCATGCTTTCCCCGGAGAAAAAAACAACAGCGACCATAAGTCTCCGGAAATATTCAACGCTTTTCTGGTACTCAGTGCTTTCAGCGCCTTGTTTTTTCTAATGTTGTTTTTTCTTAAAAGCAACGTACATGTCTTCAACGACATAAGCAATATCCCCTATGCGAATTTATTGCTGATTTATATTTTGATCAGTAATCCCACTCATATGATTGAGTATATCTATGTAGTAAAACACCGATCAATGCATTTGCTCTGGTACGGAATAATCTCCTATTCCCTTCAACTGGTAATTGTTGCAGGACCTGTAATAGCCGGATATGACATAAATATGGCATTTTGGGGCCTGATCATCATTTCGGTATTGCGATTGATCATGCTGGGAATATTGTTAAAAAAATATGCGGAATTTAAGATATCTATTCCTTTTATAAAAGCACACCTGAGCTTAGGTTATCCTTTGATCGTAAGTACGTTATTAAGTGGTTCAGCACAATATATAGACGGTTTGATTGTTGCCAATAAATTCGGGGCAGGAGATTTTGCCATATTCCGCTATGGTGCCAAAGAACTACCCCTGGTAGTTATGATGGCCAATGGCCTAAGCAACGCCATGATACCCGAATTCTCAACTACCGAAAAGACGCGCATGGCCTTACACACCATCAGGACCAGGTCGAAACGATTGATTCATACCCTTTTCCCGATATCAATCCTGATAATGTTGATCAGTAACCCGCTGTTTATTGCAGCTTTCAATCCTCACTTCAGAAGAAGTGCAGACGTTTTTATGGTTTATATTCTGCTGATAATAAGCAGACTGATATTTCCTCAAACCATTCTCATCGGTTTGAAACATACCCGTATTGTAATGCTGGCATCAGCTATAGAGATAATACTAAATGTCTCCCTAAGTCTCTATATGATACAATTCTATGGATTTGTAGGGGTAGCTGTAGCCACTGCCGTTATATATGTAGTAGAGAAGATGGTCCTGATTGCCTATAACTATTACAAATTAGGTATAAAGCCCAATGAATACATCCCTGTTGTCTTGCATCTCACCTATTCATCACTTCTGATTTTGTTATTTGTTCTCATTGACCACAGGATTATCAAGTTATATTAATTTCATCACTTCTGCTATTGAAAACATTCCTGCATTTTCTTTCACTGGATAACTATCAGTAAAAATTACAATACATTGACATTAAATTATTTATTTTAAGCTACTAAATGCCGTATATTTTACATATGCTCAAAAACAAAGCAAAGCCCTGTGTAAATAAAAAATTTAAAATAACTTTGGAATAATTTTTCAGAAAGATATAAGTAAATAGAAATTACACTGGTATTGGTAATCAATACCTGATACAATTCTTTGAAATCAATTTAAAATTCATAAATTCTAAGAAAATGAATATCGGAAGATCAGCCAATCCGGCACTTAACAAAAAAACTTTTGCCAATGCACCTAGTTTAGCAGGTGAAGAGGTAATGACAGTACAGGGTACAGTAAATAAAATATTTCTAATGTTGTTACTGGTACTGGCAGGAGCCATTTACACATGGAAGATTGTATTTGGAGCAGTTGATTTACAGACGGGATCTCAACAAGTTACAATATGGCTGGCAGTTGGTGGGATTGGTGGCTTTATCGCAGCATTAGTAACAATTTTCAAGAAGAGTTTTGCTCCATATTCAGGACCTGTATACGCTGTACTTGAAGGTTTGCTGCTTGGAGGCTTGTCTGCCATGCTTGAAGCACAATTTCCGGGCGTAGTTGTACAGGCTGTTGCTCTAACATTTGGCACCCTGTTTACTTTATTATTTTTATATAAATCCGGGCTTATCAAAGTAACCCAAAAATTTAAAATTGGTATAATAGCAGCCACAGGTGGGATCTTTCTTGTATACCTTATCAGTTTTATACTGCAGTTATTCGGAGTTCATGTAGGATTCATGTATAACAACAGTGCTATAAGTATTGGTTTCAGTATTATAGTAGTTATAATTGCAGCGCTGAATCTGGTGTTGGATTTTGATTTTATTGAACAGGGCGCTGCTGCCGGTGCTCCAAAATATATGGAATGGTATGCAGCATTTGGCCTGATGGTTACTCTTATCTGGTTATACATCGAAATATTGCGTTTACTGTCCAAAATTGCCAGTCGCAGGTAATTGTTCTAACTCTGTAAAAAATGAAAGCGTCAGAAGAATACTTTGCTCGGTTCAGAAAAAATATCGTAGGAAGTGATGTTACTTTCGAATCGCCATACGGCACCAAAAAGGTCCTTTATGCTGACTGGCTTGCTAGTGGGCGGCTATACAGGCCTATAGAGGAAAAATTATTGCATACATTCGGCCCATTTATTGGAAATACACATACAGAGACCAGTGAAACAGGCACCAGGATGACATTGAGTTATCACCTGGCACATAAGCTAATCAAACAGCATGTTAATGCCGGACCCAATGATGTTATTATAACCGCCGGAAGTGGTATGACGACGGTAGTCAACAAGCTCCAAAGAATACTCAGTTTGAAGGGATGTGGTATGCGGCATGTGCGAAACTGTACCAAAGAATCTGATCGACCGGTAGTATTTATAACCCACATGGAACATCATTCCAATCATACATCCTGGTTTGAGACTTCTGCAGACATAGTACAGCTTGAGCCATCAGCTGATCTTCTTGTTGATCCCGAAGAACTACGAAGACAACTGGAGAAGTACAAGGATCGCAATTTCAAGATAGGGGCTTTTACCGCCTGCAGCAATGTTACCGGTATCCGAACACCTTATCATACATTATCCCGCATAATGCACGAATACGGAGGCCTGAGCTTCATCGATTTTGCTGCCTCTGCACCCTATGACAACATTAACATGCATCCTGATGACCACATGGAGAAACTGGATGCCATTTATTTTTCACCACATAAATTTTTGGGAGGCCCCGGATCATCAGGGGTTTTAATTTTTGATTCTAGTTTATACCATAATGAGGTACCCGATAATCCGGGGGGAGGAACAGTTGACTGGACTAACCGGTGGGGAAAATATAAGTATGTTGATGATATTGAAGTCAGGGAGGACGGAGGAACACCCGGATTTCTACAGGCAATCAAAACTGCACTTGCCATAGAACTCAAGGACCAAATGGATCCTGCAATGATGAAAGAAAGAGAAGACGAACTTGTGGAAATAGCCTTCCGGGAAATCCGCAAAATTCCTTCCGTTAAAATACTGGCAGACAGCGTTGAAGAAAGACTGGGTGTGTTTTCTTTCTTTGATGAGAATATCCACTTCAACCTGATGGTTAAGTTGCTGAATGACCGCTTTGGCATTCAGGTAAGAGGAGGTTGTGCATGCGCCGGAACTTATGGCCATTACCTGCTACAGGTAAGCCATGAAAAGTCAACAGAAATTACCAACCTGATAAACTCCGGCGATTTGTCCAAAAAGCCAGGCTGGGTAAGGCTTTCTCTCCATCCCACTATGACTAATGATGAAATATATTTTATGGCTGATGCCATCAGAGAAACAGTTAAGCATGCAAATCACTGGAAAAACGATTATCGATATCTTAATAAAAAAAATGAATTCATACACAAAAGCAAACCCGATAACCATATTGAAGAAATCAAAAAATGGTTTATCTTGTAGCATTAATTTTTAATTGTTAACCAAACCTTTTTACAATGCAAATAATAAAAGTAACCAACAAAAAAACCAGAAAAGAATTTTTTCAGGTAGCCCGGGAACTTTATCGGCATGACAAGGTTTGGGTTTGTCCGTTAGATTCTGAAATTGAATCAAAATTCGATCCCGAAAGTAATATTCACCTCCAAAACGGGAATGCCTGCAGATGGATATTAATAAACAAGGAAAATAAACTGGTTGGACGTATTGCGGCTTTTTACAACAGAGAAAAAGCACTGCAGGAAAATCAACCAACCGGTGGTATTGGATATTTTGAATGTATCAATGATAAAACTGCCGCCTTTCTTCTTTTTGATACAGCAAGAACATGGTTACAGGCTGAAGGGATGGAGGCAATGGATGGTCCGGTAAACTTCGGAGAAAATGACAGTAACTGGGGACTGCTGGTAAGCGGATATACACATCCTGGTTATGGGATGCCCTACAATTTACCCTATTATCAGACCCTGTTTGAAGAATATGGTTTCAGGCTCTATTTCAGGCAGTATAGTTATCACCTGGATTTGAGGAAGAAATTTCCGGAACGCTTCTGGAAAATTGCCGAATGGGTTTCTCATAAACCGGATTTTAGTTTCCGTCATTTCCGGTTCAGGGAAACGGAAAAATACGTACAGGATATGGTCTCCATTTATAATGATGCCTGGTCAGGATTTAAGGAACATTTTACACCTCTGGATCCTGTTGATGTAAAAGAATCACTAAAAAAAGCCAAGCCAATAATTGATGAAGAACTTATCTGGTTTGCCTACCATAACGAACAACCCATTGCCTTCTTTATTATGTTTCCTGATGTAAACCAGATATTTAAGCATCTCAACGGGAAGCTTACCCCCTTGAATATTATCAGGTTTCTGATCATGAAAAAACGTAAAAAAATTACCCGTATCAGGGCACTGGTTGCAGGTGTAGTCCCTAAATTCCAGAATGCAGGAATTGAATCTGCTATTTTCTGGAACCTTAATGAAGTCATGAAACACAAAAAACATTACAAAGAAGTTGAACTCTCATGGGTAGGTGATTTTAATCCAAAGATGCGCAGATTGTATGAAGCTGTTGGGGGAACCCTGGCAAAGACCCATTATACATACCGCTTTATGTTTGATCCTTCAGCTCCGTATGAACGTTTTATGCCAGAAGTTTTTGAGGATAGCCGCAAAAAAGTTATAAGTAAGCAAACCGATTAACAAGTAATACTTTCGCCTTAAACATTAAAGCGCAGTTTCATAACAGCATACTGGCATCAAGACTCTCTTGTTTCCCGGTTACCAAAAGATGTAATATTAGTGCAACAATTAAGTTGTTAATTTTTTGCATTTTTTTGGTATTTATCAGAACATTATATAATTTTGCAATCCGTTAAATACGGAAACATTTAAAATCAGCAGAAATCGAAAAAGCAATATTTATATCTGCACCGAAAAGAACTTGAAAATAAAGGACCAATAAAATGAAAAAAGAAATTCATCCTAAAAATTACAGAATGGTAGCATTCAAGGACATGTCCAATGATGTTGTTTTTGTTACCAGGTCTACTGCTCCCTCTAAGGAGACCATCAAAATGGAAGATGGGAAAGAATATCCGCTGGTAAAACTTGAAATCTCCAACTCATCACATCCTTTTTATACAGGTAAGATGAAACTGGTAGATACAGCAGGACGTGTTGATAAATTCATGAACAGATATAAAAGTCATCTGGAAAAAAAGAAAAAATAATCATTTTTTTGAGCAGCATACATAAGGCTCCGGTTGAATAATTAAACCGGAGCTTTTTTGTGTAAATTTGTTAAAAAAATACCATGAATATTATTCTTTTTGATGATTCAGCAAAACAAACCCTTCTTCCGCTGACCTATACCCGGCCGGTTTGTGAAATTAGATGCGGAATATTAACCATAAAAGAGAAATGGGAGAAATATCTAAATGCTTCTTGTTCATTTTTCACAAATGAAATCCTCTCTTCAAAATTTAAGACAGAAATTACAGAAGATAATATTCTTATTAATGGTTCTGTTTTGCCTTCAGCTACATTAACAGAAAACATACTTTCACTCAGATCCGGCGAAATACTTAAGCAACATGACCTGCTGCTGGCCGCCAGACTGAACAATGACCAGGTGCAGTCATTCCGGCCGGAAACCATGATATCTCAGCCAAAGCAAGAATTTGGCGGCACGATTTTACGAATCACAAATCCATGGGACATTTTTTCGTTGAATGGGATTGCTCTTGAAGAAGATTTTAAATTACTGACAAAAGGAAGAGAATCTGCAACTTTAAGTTCCACAAACAACATAATTGCACCCGAAAATATTTTTGCCGAAGAAGGTGCAAAAGCAGAATATGCAACACTGAATGCTTCCACCGGGCCAATTTACCTGGGTAAGGAAAGTGAAGTAATGGAGGGAAGTAATATCCGTGGAGCTTTTGCGCTTTGTGAGCATGCTGCAACAAAAATGGGAGCAAAAGTATATGGTCCCACAACCATAGGCCCCCATTCTAAAGTTGGAGGTGAGGTACATAACTCAGTACTTTTCGGATTCTCGAATAAGGCTCATGACGGATTCCTTGGCAATTCAGTGTTGGGAGAATGGTGTAACCTTGGAGCGGATACCAACACATCAAACCTGAAAAATAATTATGCCAGTGTAAGGTTATGGAATTACCAATCAGGGAATTATGCAGATACAGGCCTTCAGTTTTGCGGCCTGATCATGGGAGATCATTCAAAGTGTGGTATCAACACGATGTTTAATACCGGAACTATTGTAGGGGTCTTTGCCAATATTTTTGGTGCCGGATTTCCCCGAAACTTTATTCCCTCATTTTCCTGGGGCGGGGCATCTGGGTTTTCAACCTATGCGTTGTCAAAAGCATTTGAAGTAGCTGAAATTGTAATGGCCAGGAGGAATGTTGAGTTTACAGAATCCGACAGACAAATCCTCATGGCGATATTTGACAAAACCATGCCCTATCGAAAATCCTGACAATACATAAACAAATTTATCGGAAGATTGTCATCATTATTGAAAACAAGTAAGGCTGTTGTCTGAAGGGTTAACATAGAGTTGTCTGTCAACTTCCTGTATCTATATGTAACCAACTCTCCTTTCATTCGTTTCAATGGTATGAAAAACATCCGTTCAGAAATCTTTTTAATCATCCCTGTTTGGCATAGCGATTGCCCGTTTTTATATTCAAAAATTTTTTTATGACATATGACAATATGTCTGTTTCCTAATAATAATAAGAGGTAGAAACATAGAATATGAGTAAGAATCAAGAGGATAAGTTTAAGAATGTTTATTTCACAAATGAAATTGAGGATGATGCAGATTATATACCTCTGATTTCAGATGAAGATGAAGAGTTTCTGGATAAGTTTGAGGTACCTGAAAATTTACCAGTTCTTCCGTTAAGGAATACAGTGCTTTTCCCGGGTGTAGTATTGCCTATCACGGTTGGAAGAGCTAAATCTATAAAATTAATAAAAGATGTATACAAGAAGAACAAGATTATAGGGACAGTTGCACAGAAAGACCCAAATATAGATGATCCTTCTTCCGGGGATCTTTACCATGTTGGTACAGTAGCTCAGATTGTTAAGATACTTGAAATGCCAGACGGAGCCACTTCGGTTATTATACAGGGCAAAAAGAGGCTGCAGGTTAAGAAAATGATTTCTGAGAAACCTTATTTTGTTGCCAGTATAAAAGAACTTGAAGATGTAAAACCGGTAAGAAAAAACAAAGAATTTGAGGCTATAGTCGGATCTCTGAAAGACCTTTCACTGAAAATCATAAAGCTTTCCAGCAATATTCCTCAGGAAGCATCATTTGCTGTAAAAAACATAGAAAGTTCTTCATTCCTGATAAATTTCATCAGTTCAAACAGTGATGTGAGCCTGGAAGAAAAACAGAAGTTACTTGAGATAGATGATCTGAAAAAAAGGGGTGTCCTGTTACTTGAATACATGACCCGGGAAGTTCAGATGCTTGAGCTCAAAAATGATATCCAGTTAAAAGTTAAAACTGATATTGATCAGCAGCAGCGCGAGTTCTTTCTTCATCAGCAAATGAAAACCATCCAGAATGAACTGGGCGGGAATCCAATTGAGCAGGAGATTGAAGAACTCAGGGGCAAAGCACGAAAAAAGAAATGGCCAAAAGATGTTAATGACATCTTCAATAAAGAACTTGAAAAGCTCCAGCGGCTGAACCCGGCTGCCGGCGAATATTCGGTACAGATGAATTACCTGCAGGTACTACTGGATCTTCCGTGGAATGTGTATACAAAAGATAATTTCAACCTTACCAGAGCAAAAAATATACTGGACAAAGATCATTATGGGCTGGAACAAGTGAAGGACCGTATTTTAGAACACCTGGCAGTATTAAAATTAAAAGGCGATCTCAAATCACCGATACTCTGTCTGTATGGCCCCCCGGGTGTAGGAAAAACTTCACTTGGAAAATCTGTTGCCAGGGCATTAAACCGTAAATATGTCAGAATGTCACTTGGCGGTTTGCATGATGAAGCAGAAATAAGAGGACACAGAAAAACCTATATCGGAGCAATGCCGGGAAGAATTATTCAAAATTTGAAAAAAATAAAATCTTCTAACCCGGTTTTTGTGCTTGATGAAATTGATAAAGTAGGAAACGATTTCAGAGGAGATCCTTCTTCCGCTTTGCTGGAAGTGCTTGATCCGGAACAGAATAATGCATTTTACGATAATTTTCTGGAAGCTGAATACGACCTTTCAAAAATACTATTTATTGCCACTGCAAATACCATTAATAACATTAACCCTGCCTTACGTGACAGGATGGAAATTATTAATGTGACAGGTTATGTGGTAGAGGAAAAAACAGAAATTGCAAAGAAACACCTGCTTCCCAAGCAACTTGAAGCACATGGAATAAAGAAATCACAGGTTTCTATTAGAAATAAAATTATTGAATTTATTATTGAAAATTATACCCGTGAATCGGGAGTGAGGGAACTGGATAAACAACTCGCCAAACTGGCAAGAAATATTGCTAAGAAAATTGCCTTTGATGACAAATTCAATAAAACACTTACCGAAAACGACATAAAAGGAATCCTGGGACCTGTTCGTTTTACAAAGGATAAATACCAGGGGAATGAATTTGCCGGGGTAGTTACCGGACTGGCCTGGACAGCGGTTGGCGGAGAGATTCTTTTTGTGGAAACCAGTTTGAGTAAAGGAAACGGGAAACTTACACTTACAGGAAACCTGGGAGATGTGATGAAAGAATCTGCAGTAATTGCCCATGAATATCTGAAGGCACATGCAGGACTACTCTCACTTAACCCTGAAGTGTTTGATAAATGGAATGTACATGTACATGTTCCTGAAGGAGCTATTCCAAAAGATGGCCCTTCTGCCGGAATCACAATGGTAACTTCACTGGCTTCTGCCTTCACCCAAAGGAAGATTAGAAGAAATCTCGCTATGACTGGTGAGATAACTCTTAGAGGAAAGGTACTGCCGGTTGGTGGTATTAAAGAAAAAATACTGGCCGCTAAACGAGCAGATATTACTGATATTATTTTGTCTGAAGAGAACAGAAAAGACATTGAAGAAATAAAAGATATATATATAAAAGGTCTTAAATTTCATTATGTTTCCAATATCATGGAAGTGCTTGAAATTGCATTGCTTAAGGAGAAAGTAAAAAATCCTGTAGCAATCTCGTAAATTATAATTTATGAACCCCTGAAAAAGTATCCGCAGATAGTATTCTGACGGATATTTTTTTTTACAATCACACACTACCAGTCATATTGCAAAACCTTTTACTCAGTAAATGATGCAACCCAAACCTATAATAACCGGGTAATAAGGCAAGGAATAATTCAACTGTCTAATATAACAGTTGGTTACTTTTTGATTGTAATGCAAACCTTAGCAATGAAATTGCGTATTTTTGAGCATATATCTAAATCAACTCAGCATGATGATCCCAAGAAATAAAACACATAAAACCATTCAGATTATTTTAATCCTGTTGATGGGTAATTTTCTGAACATTTTTGCGCAACCGGGAGCAGCCCGATCCTACATCCGGGAAATGAAATGGGGTAATGATTATAAAATATATCTGGAATTATCCAATGATTCAGGCTTCGTACTCAATGTGAAAAACCTGTATCATGGGGCAACTACAACATCCGAAGAGAAAAAGGATGCGTATACTTATTATCCTGTAAGTCTGAGCAACGATTTTATTGCCCGCCTGAAGGAGGCCGAAAAGAATACAGATACTACAAACAGGTTGTTATCCACCCCCAGAAATGAAACACTCTGGGGTACACTGCATGCCTCACTGGGAGGCGGATGGGGACATTTTATCAATTGTCTCGTCTATTCCCTGGAATCAGGAAGATTAAATCTTAGTGGTCCGCTCATGAAACGTCCTGAGTCTAACTGGAAACCGAATCCCATTACGGAAAGTTACCGGAGAACCCGCAGGTGGAAATATTACATCCCGCTGGACCAGAAACTGGCACAGAAAGAATATGCAAAAAGAAAAAAAGAAAACGATTTAGCTGATTTGCAGGGAGTACCTGAGCCATTTGTAAATCTATTTCTGAATACAAGCCGGCATGATTTAAAAGCCATGAAGAAGGGCGGTAAATCATCTGAAATTGCAAAGATTAATCTTGTAAAATTATTATTGGGTGCAAGATACCTCGGAAGTGCCCAGATAAGTTATACTAAAACAATGGTACTGAAATCAGCCATGGAATTTTCAGTATACAAATTACCTTCAATCATTATTTTTGACGAGTTGCATGCCGCTGTAGCCATGAGCCTGGATGAAATGGGATACAGGATTGACCGCGTTGTATTTTCCGATGAAGAAAATGTGCCAACAGAAAATCTTGAAGAACGAAGAAAACTTATCGATTCTTTTGTAGAAGGTATCAACAAAGAAAACCGTAAAATGTACCAGAAAAAGCTAAATAATCTGTATAATTAAGACTATAAACTACATATCAAGCTGATAACCATCAACATGATATCCTTTCTGTTCAATTGCAGTTGTAATATCCGAAATTGAGGTTTTACTTTTATCGAATTTTACTACTGCCGTTGAATCCTGATATGAAGCTTTTACCTCAACAATTCCGGGTAATTCATTTACACTTTTATTGATTGTTTGATCACTACTGCTATCTTTCATTCCTGTCACATCAAACCTGATGCTTAGTAAATTTTCATCAGGCACTTTCTCTACTGCCTCTTTTGTCGATTGTTTTTTTTCTGTACTACCCGGATTATTATTGCATGCACTCAAAAATGCTGTTAACAGAAATATAAATAAGAATTTTTTCATGATGAGATGGATTATCAGAATTAAAAAAATGAAACTGCCTCACATCCTAAGAGGCAGCACCAGTTCAAATCTTCAGAATAACTCCCCCTGCGGAGAACTAAGAATGAAACGTAAATATAACAATTTTTACTTTCAGAGGAGGCTGTCAGTTACCAGAATGATCATAATCAACAAGACATAACTGTTTAATTTTAGAAACTCAGCAGACCGTTTATGTTTCCTTTTACCTGGAGGAAAAAGCAGATTAGAACTGGATATAAGCAGCAATATAGAAAAAAGTTGCAGCAGAAATCTAAGAAAAGGATAGCTGATAAGCCCATAAAGGCTAAGACCCATGCCTGTCAGGGCGGTAGCAGATAACCAGATAAAAGTTATCCGCCTAACCTGCCGAACTGAAAAAACATCGGTAAGCACAGGCATTCCCGATTTTCGGTAATCATCCCCAAGCATGAGCAGAATTAGCCAGAAATGAGGAATTTGAGCAATGAAAAAAAAGAATGCAACGGCCAGTATCCCGGGATCAAAAGCATACCCTCCGGCTGCAGTCCAGCCTATCAGTGGTGGCAGAGCTCCAACAACTGAGCCGGGTACAACAGCAAAAGGAGTTCTATGTTTCAGGGGTGTATAAATACCATTATACCATAGTACTGCCAGCAACCCCATTACAACAGCAATTACATTACCACCAAGCAATAGTATCAAAGATCCTGCTATAATCAGAAATAATGAAACTAACAGGGCAGTTTTATCAGACATTCTACCAGCAGGGACGGGCCTGTTGCGTGTTCGATTCATTAAAGCATCTGCCTCATGTTCCTGATACTGGTTTAAAGCAGAAGAACCGGAGGAAAGAATAAATACCCCGGCATATATTACCGCAGATAATAAGTCTACATGCCCTGTGTATAAATAATAACCAGTTAAGGCAGAGAGGGCTACAAAAAAAGAAATCCGGATCTTACCTAGTTCAACTACATCTTTGAAAAAAGTATCTGTCAATTTGTATTGTTTATTTTATAAATTAATAATTCTTTTAGCTCGCGGGCATATTTTGATAATGAACAACATAATGAAATTCGAAGTTGCAATTTTCTAATCATCAATTTGGCAGTAACATCCCGTATTTTTTTGCTGACAATTTAATAAATTACCTTCTATTTATCAGCATGCAGGTTTTTTTTCGCTGCTGGTTTTAGCATTAAAAACAGGAAAAACCCAATTGAGAGAATAACTATGGCGAGTCCGGCAATTTTACCTGATTTGAGTTGATACTGTTTTAATACCGGATCAAATTTGAAAAAATATGCTTCCACCTGATCTGATAGATTAGAAGTATTGAGTGGTGTTACATCAAGAATAGCCAGTTTAAAATCTGCCGTCTTATAATGCGTCCCATTAAGGTAACGGCTAATCTTTGCATTTGGATTTACCATAATTAAGGTCGCAGCATGTAAAAAGTCTTTACCTGTCCTTTTATACTTAAATCCTGTTGCACTGGTGATGCGGGCAACATTTAAGCTGTCGGCAGTGAAAAAATGCCAGCCTGCTCCGGCCTTTTTATTTGACATACTGCCAAGATAGCTGGCTTTCTTCTGTCTGGCAAGAGCTGTTCCTTCAGACGGATCAAAACTTATGGTAAAAACCTGATAGTCCGTGCCAATTTCAAGTGCTGTCCGGTCGATTGCATCTGCCAGACCATCAAGCAAAGGACTACATAGTCCGGGGCATCGATAATAAACGAAAGTGATTACTGTTGGCTTATCTATCATCTTATTGAGATTTACCAGTTCGCCTTTTTCATCCGTAATATATATATCGGCAGGTAATTTTCTACCAACATGTTCTGCTATACCGACCACAGGTTCCTGAACAGCTGCAGTGATTTGGGCTGATAATTCATTGTTGCCTGCATTCTCAAGCAACAACAGAAAACCAAATAGTATTAGATTTAATTTCATAGTGATCTCCGTTTTTAGTATTTGTTATCATGGAGTGGGTTTTAACTTCAATAAAGCCATTCGAATATCAGATAAATGGATCCGGTTTTAGTTTTTATTGTGTCATGTAAAACCCAGTAGTCTATCAAAAAGTTCATTAATGAACTATTGCATTTTATGCCAGAGAATTTTTTGCAAGATTATACAACTGATGATCAAAATAATACATATGATCAATAAAATTCTTTCCTGATACTTAAAAAAAAATGACAGCATGGAAAATAAAATTATAAGATTATTTATTGATTTTATCCTAAAATCTTTTATTGTGTAACCTTCACATTTTCTGAAAGTAATTATTGCTACACTCTACCTTGTTTAGGAACTTGTAATTATTCTGTTCCGGGGATTAGAATTTTATTTTTTATATTTGAGAAAGCAAATATTAACCCACCGTTTTCTGATGATGAATATTATAAAACGAATATGGCTTTTCTATCTGGATGGATTCAGAAACATGACCGTAGGAAAGAGGCTTTGGGTGATCATACTGATTAAACTGTTCATTATGTTTGCTATTCTCAAATTATTCTTTTTCCCCGATTTTCTGGAGACAAAATTTAATACTGATAAAGAAAGAAGTAATTACGTAATTGAACAATTAACCCGATAAGCTTATGATTGAAAACATTGACCTTTCGTTAGTTAACTGGTCGAGGGGGCAGTTTGCCCTTACAGCCATGTACCATTGGTTGTTTGTACCACTTACCCTGGGGCTTTCATTTATTCTGGCCTTTATGGAAACAATGTATGTCAGAACCGGTGATGAGAAATGGAAAAAAATCACCAGGTTCTGGATGACACTTTTTGGGATAAACTTTGCTATAGGAGTAGCTACCGGCATTATCCTTGAATTTGAATTTGGCACCAACTGGTCGAACTACAGTTGGTTTGTGGGTGACATTTTTGGCGCACCGCTTGCCATAGAAGGTATTATGGCCTTTTTTCTGGAATCGACTTTTGTTGCTGTAATGTTTTTTGGCTGGGAAAAGGTGAGCAAGAAATTTCATTTAGTATCTACCTGGCTGGTGGCAATCGGCGCTAATCTCTCAGCTTTATGGATACTGGTAGCCAATGCCTGGATGCAGTATCCGGCTGGTATGCATTTTAATCCGGATACGGCACGCAACGAAATGATAAATTTCTGGGATGTACTGTTTTCTCCGGTAGCTGTAAATAAGTTTCTGCATACCATATCATCAGGCTTTATTCTGGCTTCTTTGTTTGTGATAGGAATCAGCGCCTGGTTTATTCTTAAGAAAAGAGAGCTGTTGTTTGCCCGCCGAAGTATCATCGTGGGTGCGGTTTTCGGACTTGTTGCTTCATTGTTTACTATTCTGACTGGTGATGGATCGGCCAGAGCCATGGCAGCAAGACAACCTATGAAATTTGCTGCATTAGAAGGTTTATATGATGGCATGAGTGGTGCCCCGCTGGTAGCTGTTGGATTTGTTGGAAACCAATCTGATACAGTCAATAACTATCAGAAAGACCTCAAAATGAAAATTGAAGTTCCCAATCTGTTATCATTTATGGCTTTCCTCAATCCTAATGCATTTGTTCCCGGCATTAATGATATGATCAAAGGGAACAGTGAACACAACATAATGTCGGCACAGGAAAAAATTGAACGGGGACGAGTTGCCCGTTCTACACTAAAAGCATATAAGGATGCTAAAGATGCCGGAGATTCTGTTAAATATAATGAATTGAAAGCAAAATTTGACAATCCCGCTTTTCTGGAAAACTATTTCAAATACTTTGGATATGGGTTCATAAATAATCCTGAAAGCCTGATCCCGAGTGTGCCAATCTCCTTTTACAGTTTCCATCTCATGGTAATTCTTGGTTTTTATTTTGTGTTGATTTGCATGCTGGCACTTCGATATGCCCTCACCAATAGTCTGGAGCAACATAAACGGTTCCTCAGGCTGGCTATATTCACTATCCCACTTCCATTTCTGGCAGGACAGGCCGGATGGATTGTTGCCGAAATGGGTCGCCAACCATGGGTTGTACAGGATTATTTGCCAACCTTCGCGGCTGTATCTCATATTGATACATCTGCAGTGCAAATAACCTTTTGGCTTTTTGCTGCAGTTTTTACAGCACTGCTCATTGCTGAATTAAGCATTATGATAAAACAGGTTAAAACAGGACCAAAATAAGGAGGATCAATTATGTTCGAACAACTTTCACATCTGGCACTTCAACAATACTGGTGGATTATCATTTCACTGCTGGGCAGTTTGCTCGTCTTCCTCCTTTTCGTTCAAGGAGGAGAAACATTAATATACTCACTTGCAAAAAACAAAGAAGAAAGGTCACTGCTCGTAAATTCACTTGGTCGCAAATGGGAGTTCACCTTCACCACACTGGTAACATTCGGAGGGGCCTTTTTTGCAAGCTTCCCACTTTTTTATTCAACAAGTTTTGGTGGCGCGTACTGGGTTTGGATGGCCATACTATTTTCATTCATTGTTCAGGCTATCGCCTATGAATACAGGTCTAAACCCAACAATGTCTTTGGACCCAAAACGTATGAAGTTTTCCTGCTCATCAATGGATTCCTTGGAACACTATTGCTGGGAACTGCCGTCGGTACCTTTTTTACAGGCTCACAATTCACAGTAAATCAGGGAAATATTGCAGCTCTTTCAAACCTGACAATATCACAGTGGCAATCACCCCTTCACGGACTTGAAGCAGTTGCAAACCTGGAGAATGTAGCTCTTGGACTATCAGTATTTTTCCTTTCACGCATACTTGGTATACTGTATTTTATGAACAACGTGGATAATGATCAGATTTTGGAGAGAGCCAGAAAAAGTCTGTTGATCAATATCTTCCCGTTCCTGATCGTCTTCCTTTATTTTGTGACCAGGTTACTGGTAAGTGAAGGCTTTGCATATCAACCCGGTACCGGTGTGGTTTTTATGGAAAAATTCAAATACCTGCACAATTTTCTCGACATGCCTCTAATCGCAGCATTCTTCCTAATCGGGGTATTACTGGTATTGTTTGGAATAATCAAATCCATCATGAGCCGTACTTCTTCAGGAATATGGTTTACCGGGCCAGGTACAGTTCTGACTGTTTTTGCATTATTTATTGTGGCCGGTTTTAACCACACTGCTTTTTATCCTTCAGTGGCTGATCTGCAAAGCAGCCTGACTATTGAGAATAGTTCCTCCAGCCATTATACACTCACGGTGATGAGCTATGTTTCATTACTGGTACCCTTTGTACTGGCATATATTATTTATGCCTGGAGAGCTATTAACAATAAGAAAATTGACCTGGGTGAAGTAGGAAGTGATTCACATGCTTATTAACAAATAAAAAAAATTCCATTATGTATATTTCTGAAATAATCTGGTTATTGATGTGGCCCGTGGTAATTATAGTAAGTTATTTCCTTATCGTGCTGGCATTTAAAAAATATCAGGCAAAATACGAAAAAGAAGAAGAAAATCCGGTTTAGTCCAAATTAACTAAACGCTTTGCTCTGCTGTCGGAAATTTGAAACTCCGGCAGCAGACCATAAAAGAATTTATCCTGTTAAACACCACAAATAATAATTAAACCGTAAGTATCTACTTGCCTGTTTACACAAGAAGGTCCAGGCAGATGATCCGATGGGTATCGGATGAACCAGTCAGTGGTTATATCCCACAGACTCTGGCGCAAGAATCTACTTGTGCCCCTCTCTGGCACGGAAATGTTGTCCGTGTCCTTAATTATCTGGTGCAAGGTCTCCTGAATTGTACCTTACCCAATTACGTTTCTCTGTCGTGTTTCTTCTTATTACAAAGATATGAGTCTTCTAAAACTTTCATGTCACTGAAATAACCCGGAAATATTTTAATCTATTCTTGAACCCTGAATATCGACATTTCCCTGACTTCAGTCAAAATTTTTTTTACATTCTTCTGAATATTTTAGTGTTGCTCAACTTTTTTGTATATTTGAAACACAATAAATATGAGAGGAATTTTTTATTGGAAAAGTTAAGGGATTTATTCAAAACTAGTTTAAGCACTTTTATCAAAAATATGTAACCCTTAATGCTTTAAACACATATAAAAGAATAATTGTGTTATTCACAAAGTATACAGCAATCAAAACCTTTAAACCTTAACCCTTTTAAGGAGGATAACAATGCGAAAATTAATACGCGCTTTTTCTATATTTACTGTTAGTATTCTAGTTATTACATCATGTCAGAAAGATCAGACTGACAGTAAAATACAGCAGGATGGCATTTTAACTGTTAAAAATGCAATAATAAATAATAATTCAGAGAGCTTTAGCGATCGAATTAGTTATAAGGATGAGATAGTACCGGTAAAGCAATTCCCCACAAACAGACTTAAAGGGCTTGATAGCGCACCGGTTGTAGATCTCACCAAAAACTATGTGTTTAAACTTAAAGCTGAAGTAGATGCTCCTGTATATGAAGGAAGTACATTACAGGCGACTCATGTTGCCATTCATGAGCATTATGCTTTTGTCACCTTCAATACCAAAGGACCGGATTATCTGGGTGGTGTCGAAGTATTTGATGTTACCGACTTAAAAAATCCAGTCATTATTTCTCAGGCAATTTTTCCGAAAGCTGATGTAAGTTCAGTTGATTATGCAAACGGTAAACTTTTTATTGTGGGAGCTAACGGTGAATTTGAAACAATGGGCTATAGTAATCCGGCGTTTTTGGAAGTGCTATCCCTTAATGAAAACCATGAGATAACCAGTGTTGATACCATCATTGGTCTGTCTTCATATGTTGGCACCGATGTTCTTGTTACCGGGGGCAAAATTTATACAACCAGTGGTTCCGATGGAGGGTTAACTGTTTTTGATGCTACTGATTATTCTTTAATTAAATCCGTTGATATATCTGACGCAAGGTCGGTAGCTTCCAACGATAATTATGTTTATGTCCTTCAGGGACAGGATGGCAGGGTAAATGTGTTCACTAAGTCAGATGTTGCACTGCAATCAGTTTATGAAGTTGGCGGAGCCAATACTCCTGAATCCAAATCTGAATTAGCAGTCAGAAATGAGTATATTCTTGCTGCTTTAAATGAAGGAGGTACTGAAGTATTAAAATCAGATGGTACCTTGCAGCAACATATTGCCAGACCTGAGACTCCTGAGGGTGAATTATCTGAGAACCATGTTACCAACAGCGTTTCGCTCAACGGCGATCTTGTTCTGCTGGGAAATGGTGAATCAGGAGTATATGTAGGTGGTATGGTAACTGAGCAACATGATAGTATTTTAATGCTTGGTTCCATGCAGTTCGAAGCCTCTCAATCAACCAATTTTGTTGAATCCAGGGATGATGTTATTTTCGTCGCTACGGGTCTTGGGGGATTAAAGATACTGGGAATCAGTATTGACGAAGGAGTACCAGATGATATAATACCTACTCAGACCTGTACTTTTCTTTCAGATGAAATTTCATCACTCTTCCCGGAAGGAGAAGACAATACAGTTAAATATCCGGAATTATTTAATGACACAGCAGTACTTAATATCACAACAACTGCTGAAACTCCTGTGTATGTGACTTTTGTTGACGAAGGTGCTGGTTGGAAAAACACCTTTGGATATTATGCCTATCCGGCTAATGATCCCCCAACAACCGTTGAGGATTTACAGAAACACATTGTATTTCCTAATGTTTCAAAAGTTGGTGATGGTGGTGGATTAGAAGCTGGCGACATGGTACAGTTGGGAGATAAACCATTCCCGGCGAATACTGTAATTGGGTTCTATATGGTTGCCCGAGGCTGGCAAAATGGACTTACTACAGATGGTATCTATACTCATTACACTAATACTGAATTTAACACCAATAATAACCAGCAGAGCACGTTGTTTATCAATAATGAATGTAATGACCTTGTACTTACATTTGAGGATGTCTATCTCCGAGATGGTTTCTGCGACCATGATTATAATGACATCATACTGGTAATTAAAGATAATCCGGATGTGACAGTTGCCAATACAAACTTTGATGTTAGCAGAATTCCAAAGAAATAGGATATAATCATTAATTGAAAAAAAAGCCGTCTTTCAGGGACGGCTTTTTTAATTATAATATTATTGTGGAATTCTGATTTATTCTTACTTTATACTTGTATTGCAAATTTGCTTCCCTTTTTAAATTCTGCTATTTTCAATGTTGATTAAAACATAGACAGAATCATTCTTGATTGTACTACCTTGTTAAAGAAAAATAATGATAAAGCAAAATCCTGCAGGATTTTAAATGGTTTAAAATTAAAATACCCGAGGAATAGCTCTTATAACAATAATAAATCTCAGGCTTTTGATTCCCTTTTACGCAACAGTGAAAAAATCACATAAACCGGGATAATTGCAACGAGTGCTTTGGCTCCAAAAAACAGTAAGAGTAACACTGCCAGTATTAGAAAAAGATATCTAATACTGTTTTCATTGAATTTTAGTGTTTCAAATTTCAGAGAAAACATCGTAATTCGGGAGACCATCAAAGCACTGAAAATAACAATCAGCCCTTCAAGAAACCATGTGTTGAGTATGAATGCCTGAATATTTTCGCTTCCTGTTTCAAGAAGTAAGATAGCCAGACCAGCAAAAAACAGAGCATTTGCCGGGATAGCCAGTCCCCTGAATTCATATTTCTGATCCGTATCAATATTAAATCTGGCAAGCCGAATAGCTCCAAAAACAGCAATTAAAAAGGCTGAAAATAAAATAATCAAATGTCCGAATGAAGCTGTTTCAAAATTAAAGCTTACATCCGTATATGTAAGAGACATAATAAGCATTTTGAAAATAATTACTGAAGGGGCCAGCCCAAAACTAACTACGTCAGCAAGAGAATCGAGATTTTTACCCAGATCAGAAAAAGCTCCCAGCGCACGAGCGACCATACCGTCAAGAAAATCAAAAATAGCTGCCAAAATAATAAAATAGGCAGCAAAAAGCAGGTCGTTATTCTCAAAAGCCAACACAATAGCTATCGATCCGGATAAAAGATTCAAAGATGTTACTACATTGGGTAAGTTTTTTATAATCTTATTATTCGTTTGCATATTATTATAGTTTTAAACATCCTCAATAAAAAATAAATTAAACCCGGATTATTATTTATAAAATACCGGGTTTCGAAGTTACAAAAATCGGGTTTCGAAATGAAATACCCTGCTCTATTATTTATCAAATTAAAAATAAATAATTATTAAACTTATCCATTTGTATTTGTTTTTCTAAGTTCTTTTAACTTTTCAATAAGGTTTTTCTCTTCAGATGTGAGATTTTTAGGCATTTTGATGTTGATATTCAAATACAAATCTCCATTAGGTCCACCATCATAATCCGGCATTCCAAGCCCTTTAAGTCTCATAGTTTTATTACTTTCTGTTTCTTTTGGAATAGTGATATTGACATTCCCTTTTAAGGTATCTACTGTTGTCTTACCTCCGAGCAAAGCTGTATAAAGGTCTACTTCCAGGTCCCTGTAGAGATCGTTTCCCACCCTGGTATAAACAGGATGGTCAATCACCCTGACTTTAATATATAAGTCACCATGCCTGCCTCCGGCCTGACCTTTTCCCCCTTTACCCTTAATTCTCAGGGCCTGTCCATCCCGGATTCCGGGTTTGATTTTTATTCTCAGTTTACTGTTATCAACATTTACAAGCCTTGTTACTCCGTTGTAAGCTTCTTCCAGCGTGATCTTTACTTCACCCTCATAATCTCTGCCGGGTTGTTGCCCTCTATAGAAGCTTTCAGCCCGACTGTGCTGCTGTCGTCCACCTCCAAAAAACTGGTTAAAGAAATCTGAAAATCCACTTTCCCCAAAAAAGTCCCCCATATTGCCACCAAATTCAAAATGGACATCGCGGGTACCATTACCGCCATAACCAGACTGACCAAAAAAGTCATCAAAATTTTGATGCCCTGACTGTTGATAATTTTTCCAGTTGGAGCCCAACTGGTCATATTTTTTTCTTTTTTCAGGATCCTTCAGTACTTCATAGGCTTCTCCTATCTCCTTGAAACGTTCTTCTGCGTTAGGATCATCAGGATTCCGATCAGGATGATATTTAACGGCAAGTTTTCGGTAGGCCTTCTTTATATCTTCCTGACTTGCACTCTTTTCTATTCCAAGTATTTTATAATAATCTTTATAATCCATAATTAAATAAATTTTAATAACCTTAGGTTTTACCTTTTATAACAAGTTATCATACAACCCTTTGATTATTCACGTCATTCTGAATACTAAATAATTCCGATAGCGTGAACAAGATTTTTATAATATTCACATGACTTAGCATAAAATCGCACACAATTTCAGATAGATCATACCTTATTAAAGTCTGTCAATAAAGTTAAGTGTCCGGATCAAAATGTTCGGGAACAAGATGTGCGAAAATTTTAATCCGCAGTATACTGATGTATATGAGGAATTAAAATTTTTGCAATATCGCAGTTATCGGACATTATGGACAGACACTAATTAATCTCTACCTCTCAGGTAAATCAATATAAAATACACCAGAGTAGCCAGAGACGAAAGCGCCGCTACAACATATGTGTATGCAGCCCATTTTAATGCATCCTGAGCCTGTACCTGTGTTGTATCTGAGGTAATTCCGGAAGTTTTCAACCAGGCAAGTGCCCTTCTGCTGGCATCAATTTCAACCGGAAGAGTAATAAAACTAAACAATGTTGTCAGGGCGAAAAGAATGATACCTGCCAGCAATATCTGTGGTACTGTTTGAACCAGTAATATACCGGCAAGTAATATCCATTGCACCCATCTTGAAGTGACACTTACAACCGGCACAAGCGCAGATCTCATCTGCAGCCAGCTATAAGCTCTGGCGTGCTGCACTGCATGGCCGCATTCATGAGCAGCAACGGCTGCTGCTGCAATACTTTGTCCATAATATACATTATGGCTAAGATTCACCGTTTTTTTACCAGGATGATAATGGTCTGTAAGCTGACCTTCAACCGACATCACCTGCACATCATAGATGCCATTTGCATGAAGCATCTTTTCAGCAATGTCTTTTCCACTCAGACCGTAATTTATCGGGATTTGTGAATACTTTTTAAAACGGGCCTTAAGCTGATTGCCCACCATCCAGCTTGCCAGCATAAATACTCCGAAAATAATCCAAATTGATATCATAGCCTTAATATTATAATGTTAACGTTAATGTTTAATACCCTATTCATCTTTCCTTCTCAACTAAACCAATTCTGCCTGTCTTACCTTATCTGCAATCTATTACCGGGCAATAATCATATCAACAAATTCTCTACCACAATGTGTAAAAGCCATTTTGTCACTTTCAGAGGCATAAAAAACAGGAAACCTGTCATTTTTTGACTTCTTCTTTCGACCAGTAGAAGAATGATTTTGGGAAAGTGAAATTAAGATAAATGGACCCCTGATTATTCATTACAACAATAGATTTGAGGCTTATGCCCTGGATGCAAATACATATATTTATTTAAATTACAAGCACTTATTAAAGTGCACTTTACTGTCAGTTTATTTATTCTTAATAAAAAAGCCTTAATTATTGCGTAGTTCAGAACAATTCTGTTATTTTGTTGTTATAGAAAGCAAACAAATTATTAAACACGATGCAAATAAGCCACCTCACCTGTATAAAATTTGCAGCAGTTAACTGCAACCGATGTTGTTGTTAAGTGTTTATTGTTTGTTGTCAACATTATAAATCCTTCAATTTATTATTCTTTTTACTGATATCACCGGTAAGGTGTACTTAAGTTATTGTTATATATAATAAGATATCAATGAAAAAATTTGCAGAACATCTGTTCGAAATTAACCAGCATTTTTGCCAGGAGGTACCTCCAATGGTAAAGACACACGATTTTATAGATGATTTACTTAATCTTATCTTCCCGATAAGGATGAAGAAAGACATCACGCTGAAGGAAATTGATTCGCGTCTTGAGGATCTAAAAACTACATTTATTGAGCTGCTTAGCCCCCTTAAGCCTAATATGGAGAAAGATCCAGAAGAGGTAGCAAATGTCTTTTTTGATACGCTGCCGGAGATTTATTTCGACTTGTTGGATGATGCAGAAGTATATTTCAAATCAGATCCGGCAGCCTATTGCACAGAAGAAATCATTCTCTGTTATCCGGGATATTATGCCGTTTGCATATACCGTCTTGCTCATCTAATGTATGATATGAAAGTACCTGTATTACCTCGTGTGATAAGTGAGCATGCACACAGTAAAACAGGAATTGACATCAATCCGGGGGCACAGATTGGCAAACATTTTTACATTGACCATGGCACGGGAGTAGTTGTCGGAGAAACAGCCGAGATTGGTAACAATGTCAAATTATACCAGGGGGTTACACTTGGAGCAATGTACGTCGAAAAAAGTATGAGTCATAAAAAGCGTCATCCGACAATTCAGAACAATGTGATTGTATATGCAGGTGGGACAATATTGGGAGGAAATACGGTTGTCGGGCATGATACCGTAATTGGCGGAAATGTTTGGCTAACTGAAAGTGTACAACCTTTTTCTGTCGTATACAGGCGACCCCGCATTCACATTCGCGACAGCAAAGAATTTAATGAACCCATCAATTTTACTATATAATAACCTATAAAACCAACATTCAATGAGAGCAAACAATATTTTGGAAACAATCGGGAACACACCACATGTCCGGTTAAATAACTTATATCCTACTGATAAAGAAGTATGGGTTAAGCTGGAGCGGGCCAACCCCGGGGCAAGCATCAAAGACAGAATCGCCCTTTCGATGGTAGAAGCTGCAGAGAAGCAGGGTCTTCTAAAACCCGGATCAGTAATAATTGAACCAACATCCGGTAATACAGGAATAGGACTGGCAATGGTTGCTGCAGTAAAGAAATATAAGATTATTTTGGTAATGCCCGAATCAATGTCAGTGGAACGGCGGCGTATAATGGCAGCCTATGGAGCCGAATTTGAACTTACTCCAAGGGAAAAAGGAATGCAGGGAGCCATTGCAAAGGCACGTGAACTTGCAGAAAAGAACCCCGATGCGTGGATTCCCAGTCAGTTTGATAACCCGGCCAATGTAGAGATACACCGGGATGCAACAGCTATGGAAATTGTGAATGATTTTCCTGAAGGTTTTGACTATTTAATTACAGGAGTTGGAACTGGCGGACACATCACAGGCTGCGCTGAAACCTTAAAAAAACATTTTCCAAACATTAAAGTATTTGCAGTTGAGCCTGCAGGATCGCCTGTTATTGGCGGAGGAGAACCTGGTCCGCATCCCTTGCAGGGCATCGGAGCCGGATTCATCCCTGAAAATCTCAACACTTCTCTTCTTGATGGCACCATTGAAGTAACTAAGGAAGAAGCTTTTGAATATGCACAGAAGGCTGCCAGTGAAGAAGGTTTATTCATAGGCATCTCTTCGGGAGCCAGTCTGGCAGCTGTAGCTAAAAAAATTAAGGAATTGCCTGCAGGTGCCCGGATATTAACCTTTTCCTATGATACCGGAGAGCGATATCTTTCGGTAGACGGATTATATTAATTATTAATTAAATATTTTACCATAGAATAAAGCTGTTGGCTCATCATACCAACAGCTTTTTTTTAAACATTCATTTGATGTGTTTGTTTCTTATTTATAGTAAATTACATTAAATAAAACTTATTAAAACAATAGAAATGAATGACACAAAAATCCTATTGAGGCAACTGGGTAATTCATCATTGAAAATTACTCCGATCGGATTAGGTACATGGCAATTTAGTAAAGGGAAAGGTATGGCCGGCTCTTTTTGGGCCAAACTGGATGATTCGCTGATGAAAGAAATTGTACAGGTGGCATTGGATGAAGGTATTAACTGGTTTGATACTGCTGAATTATATGGGAAAGGCGAATCAGAAAAAGCACTTTCAAGATCCCTGGAGACTTTAAATGTAAAACAGGGAGAAGTATACATTGCTACAAAATGGTGGCCTGTTTTCAGAACAGCCCGCTCTATTGGCAAAACTATAGGAAAGCGACAGGAGGCACTCCATGGATTTCCGATTGATCTGTACCAGATCCACAATCCTTACTCCTTTTCATCAATATCAAGTCAAATGAAGGAAATGGGCTCTCTGATTCAAAAGGGATTAATCAAAAATATTGGAGTGAGCAATTTTTCTGCTTCCCAAATGAAAAAAGCACATGATGAATTACAAAAGTATGGTCTCAGACTTATCTCCAATCAGGTTAAATATAGCTTGCTTGACAGAGGAATTGAGTTTAACGGAGTACTGAACATGGCAAAAGAATTGGGAATAAGTATTATTGCCTATTCTCCTTTAAAGCAGGGAGTATTAACCGGAAAATTCCACGAACAACCAGAATTGCTGTCAGGAGTTGGTTTTAGAAAATATACCGGTGCTTTCAGAAAATCTTACCTGAAGAAGACACTTCCACTGATTGAAAAACTTAGAGAGACAGGGGCCCGTCATGGTGCCACTCCGGCACAGGTAGCTTTAAACTGGGCAATTAATTACCATGGTGATATGATAGTGGCAATCCCCGGAGCTTCAAAAGTTAAACAAGCAAAAGATAACGCGGGATCTATGAAATTTATGCTATCGGAAAAGGAAATGGAAGAATTGTCAAATCTTTCTCTGCAGGCAAAAATTTAGAACCTTACGAAATAAAACCCTATATTTACATGTTAATAAATCAGATTTAATTCATTAGTCAGAACTTTTACAAACCTTTCCTCGTAGGACAACAATAAAAAATTAATGAGAATAGCTGTTGATTTCGACGGAACAATTGTAGAACACGAATACCCTTCCATAGGACGTGAAAAAATGTTTGCATTTCAAACACTCAGAGAACTTCAAAAGAAAGGTTTTAAGCTAATCCTTTGGACATACAGATATGGTAAAGAGCTTGAAGAAGCTGTTGAGTACTGTCAGGAAAACGGGATTGTATTTTATGCCGTAAATAAAAACTATCCGGAAGAAGTTTTTGACGAAAACAGTATGAGTAGAAAAATTGATGCAAACATTTACATCGATGACCGCAATGTTGGTGGCTTTCTGGGATGGAGCAAAATCTGGCAAATATTAAATCCGGATCAGGATGATTCTGGTATTTATCCGGAAGAGTCAAAAAATAAAGATTCTATTGGTTCGCGAATTAAAAATATTTTCAAATAATAACCGGCTAACAAAGTTGTACCATGATATCATTCGCTCTTCGCGCGAAAAGAAGATTCAATTTTAATTTTACCATTCTTTTAGCAGTGACTTTTTTAACGGCTTCCTGTCTTTCATGCAGACAGGATAATCATTCCTCCAAAAGTCATAAATCCAAAACAGTAAATCGTCCCAAAGTATACCTCACCAACATTGCAGCACCTGAAAATGGTTCACGGTTTACCTGGGGTGATAAGGTGAATATTGATGTAAGACTT
>DASQZP010000055.1:0-4173 GCA_035638655.1 Bacteroidales bacterium | reverse complement strand
TCTTACCATTTGAAATTTTCCATCGTGGTAACGATCTGTACTCCAAATATCAATTAAATGCAGTTTATAAGGTTTTATCTCATTATAAATTAATCTACTGAATTTTCCTTCGTCTACCCCAATTTCACCCACGATAGACCCTTTCGGCATTTTTTTTAATAAAGTATTTCTGTTTAGTAACAACTCACAATTTTGAATATTTTTTTGTTCAAGTGGTACTTTGGGAAGCTCTTCCTCCCGTTTTTTTCGTTCTTGTTGCAGGTATTGTATCACTTTATTGGCAATAATTTGTATTTCTTTTTCAGTCATATCAGCTGTAATCAATGATTTTATGATATTGTTTCCCCAATCCAACTATTCTTCTTCAGTGCGGCGAAAGAGTGAAATGCCTTAATTACTCTGTATTGTTGAATATCTGTGAGCTCATAAAAAAACGGCAATCTCAAGAGACGATCTGTATAATCATCCGATTTTTTTAATATTCTGCCGTCATGCTTATTTTTGTAAAATTCGGATTGATGAAGAGACAGATAATGAAACACGCTATGAACGCCACAAGCATTCATATGATTAATCAGCTCTTTTCTTTGTCGAGCATCCTTACAAACCAAATAATATAAATGGCCATTATTTGTAGAATACGGCGGAATAACGGGCTGGCGGATTCCCAGGTTATCACAAATACCTTTTAATTTTTCGTGATATCGATTCCATATCGATAGTCTTTTCTGCTGGATTTTTTCTAACTGTTCTAGTTGTGCATATAAAAATGCGGCGTTTAGTTCGGAAGGAAGAAATGAAGATCCAATATCAACCCAGCCGTATTTATCTATCTCTCCTCTAAAAAAAGCCGATCGATTTGTTCCTTTTTCCCAGATAATTTCAGCCCGCCCGGCAAACCGGTTGTCGTTAATAACCAACATTCCACCTTCACCAGCGATAACGTTTTTGGTTTCATGGAAGGAGAATGCCCCTAAATGACCAATGGAACCCAAAGGGCTACGGCTCCCGTCAGTATGAGTATAATAACTGTCGATAGCCTGTGCGGCATCTTCCACGACAAAAAGATTATATGTGTTAGCAATCCCCATGATTTTATCCATATCACAGGCAACACCGGCGTAATGCACAACTACAATAGCCCTGGTGTTTTTATTCACTAATTCTTCTACTTTATCTTCATCCATACCGGGATGGTCACCTCGTGAATCAACAAATCGAATTTTGGCACCACGCAGCACAAATGCATTCGCAGTAGAAACAAAGGTATATGAGGGCATTATCACTTCATCACCAGGTTGAATTTCCAATAGAATTGCTGCCATCTCCAGGGCATCGGTACATGAAGTAGTTAAGAGACATTTGTTAAATCCATAATGCTCCTCAAAAAATGTCTGACATCTTTTGGTGTATTTACCATTACCGGAAATTTTTCCGGAATCTACTGCTTCTTCTATATATAACGTTTCTTTGCCAGTCAGGAATGGTTTATTAAAAGGAATAATCATAGCTTTATCATATATGGATTAAAATGTTTAATAACATCTGAAATATCTTTTGCTACTTTTGCAGAAAAATATTTGTCATTAAATAGGTTAAGCACCTTATCATACAGCGAATATGCTGCCTGCTCACCACCGATTACCTCGACATCAAATATTTTATCTACAGGTTGATAATGAGAACTGGCAAATAAACCCCGGGCAAATATTTCCTCGATAAGCTTCTCTTTTTTAAATGGCAGACGAAGGTTAAATCTCCATGAAGATACAGGAGAACCATTCAGTGTTAGCCAATAATTCGAAGGGATATGCTTCTTGTAAATGGCATTCAATTCCCTCTTAAAAAGGGTAACATCCCTCCTGGTATCTCGAACTATCGATTTATATTTCTCTTTATTATCTATTTGTAAGGACCTGTCATCTAACCATGATGGATCAGGTTGATCAATTAACTCATTCTCTTGTAAACACCTTTTATAATCGGATTCTATTTGAGTTAAATAGGAGGGGTTATAATAAGTTTGATTCTTTTTATAGGTAATTTCACGGTTGCAAATCCCAAATCCGCCAAATCCCAGATCAACATATTTAGCATAACCGGTACTGTAAAGTGTTAAATCTGCATATGACGATCTTTTTTGAGTACTAAAAGAGGGAGGATTCAAACACTTATCTTCAATAATTTTAAAATCTTTTCTCGTGGTTTTTACCTGTTGAAATAGATTACCAGCTGAAATATTTACACCATAACTATATATATAGACCATACCTTTACAATCAGGATCCCGCAATGACTTCAGTATATATTCACTGTTCATGCAATAGGTACTGGTTTCAATATCGACTAATTTAAATGGAACTCCTGCTGTGAAAAATGTAAGAGGCACAACCGGACAACTATTGATAGGTATAAGCCAATATCCCGAATCACCGTAATTACTTAATAAGTAATTATAAATAATGGTGCTTGCCCTGTTTGCATAGATAATCATATAATTACTTGTTTCAATGTCCGATAGTTTTCATTGCTTACGAAGAACCGTTCAACTTCTTCCATGGATGGCGCTTTTTCAGTAAGCATAGCCTTCCTTCTTTCCTCACGATATAGTTCTTGTCTGTCGGTACTTAAACTTCTATTAATGTCGGTGGTCCGGATGTCAAAAGGCTCTTGAAATCGGGATGGACCATAAACTTTTAAATCGTTCCTGAAAAGTGGAGAATATCCATACATCAGCATCTCGGGTAGACACATATACTCTATATATTTTATAGCCTCATCCGTGAGATAATCTTTGAACTTTTGTTTATTACCCGCATTAATATTATTGAATGTTGCGGTTGATGAGTTTCCTTTCCAGAGCTTCCCGTTACTTGTTTTTATACCTTTATTAAAATGCCCTTTCCGGAAAGGCTCGACATTTAAAAAATTTGTTATTCTGGATAGGTAATCATATCTCTGGTCAATGAGATCTTCGTAACGGATAGTTAATACTTTATTCCGGTCTTCAATAGAGTTAGCAATAGCAATACTCTTCCGCCAGTTCCTCAAATGGAATAAGGTTGGACGATGATCTCCGGCATATTCTGGTCCTTTACCTATATTTAGAGAAGTTATCACATCTCTTGGATCTCGTACTATAAATAGGATTTTAATGCCTTTGGATACATAGTAGGGAGCAAATTCTTCAACCAATACTTCCTTTGAACCGCAAACTTTATAGCCGTAAGGACTGGAATGGCTTTTTAAAAAAAGTTGGTATAACTCTGATAGACTCAATGAATTAAAACTTCGCAAAAACGATTTGGGATCTCTTACTTCAGTCCATTGACCACTCCAGCCTTCCATTTCATCTAAGATTTTACTAATACTTTCCGAAGAGATTTCATAATTGTTTAAAAATGACATCAAATCATCGGAAGAATACCTTTTTTCATTGAACAGGTTATTCAGTACATAATAGGTTTCGGGATAATTGATTTTTTTATAGAAAACCTTTTTCAGATTTCTGTATACCAGTGGCAGGGGTTGAGATAAAGCACATATATCATGATGAGAATCCAGCATTTTTATCAATAACGTAGTTCCCGATCTGGACATGCCTGTTACTAAAAAGTAATCCATGATATTTCAGTTTTTCCTTGTAATGAATTTTAGTACCGATGATGGACATAAAGGAACACGGTGATCCGGACTCTTATAAACAATAACTCCTGCACGATTAGCTGAATTTTCTATTATTCCATCCACTGATTGGCCCCTTTTTACAATCGGAATAGCCTTAACAACCTCTTTGTATTCCCCGGACCGATTGATGATATCGGTTACTATGCCGGGGTTGGCCGAAACAAAATAAGCCCCTGAAAATTCCTTCATCAGTACGGAAGGGAAACCCGTTTTAAATTCACCCAAAGCTATTTCAATAACAGCTTTTAAAAAATCATATCCCGTAGAATATGGAACCAGATCAGATCCTATTAAATCCCCCCCCATTCGACCTGCGATCTCACCAATAATTACTTCATCGTTGGGTGTAACAAAGATTTCAGAATGGCTGGCCCCGTTTTCTATTCCCAGGACATTCAAAGCTTGTGTTACTTCAACCACCATTTTTCTCTCCATTCCGGTACTAATATTGGCAGGCTGATGATGTTCCAATTCAACAAAATGAGG
>DASQZP010000054.1:0-2474 GCA_035638655.1 Bacteroidales bacterium | reverse complement strand
ATCTTTGGGATACATTATAAAGAAACGGTGCAAACCCAATTTCTCAATGGCATACGGTACAATTGTGTCAATCTGCATTTGGGGGGTCAGGAAGTTTCTGAAAACATAGTCCCCGATATCCGGAATACCATTTTTCTGACTCAATACAATGATCGGAATCTTCTGTTCCTGTGCCTCTTTGGCAGCAGATTCACAGGCAATCATGGGTCCGATAATGGCGGATACATTTTTTTTGTTCAGGGTTTGTACCCCTTCCACTGCGATTTGTTCATCAGACTGGTAATCCTGCACAATAAGATTAAGGTCTATCCCACCATAAAGAGAATGATACGTGTTCAGCGCCAGTTTAATACCTCGTAATGCGCGCTGTCCATAAGCAGCATGGGATCCGCTAAGGGGAAGCAGACAACCGATGTCATATCGGTTAAAGGCAAAGCGCTGGTTAATCATCGCGATAAACTCCCTGGCCTGATCCTGATTTTCATGTCTTGGAAATTTATTTATATATTCGGTAAAAACCTTTAATGCCTCTTCCGGTTGATCTGCTTCGAATTTGCGAAGCCCCAGCTGATATAAAAGATAACCCTGGGGCAGTTTGTCATCCATTCGCATCAACAGAGACAGGATGTCTTCTGTTTTAAGACGGTTTATGGCGGATTTTAGTTTTTTACGAATACGCTCTTTTTCTTCAGAAGGTGCTTTATTATAAGCGATGTTGATAAAATAGATGGCATCCATGGGCGCCCCCATGGCCATATAAGTGTCTGCCAGATAAACATAAGTCTGAAATATATGTTGCTTGGAATCCGTCTTTTCGAGGATGTCAGCTGCCTGCATAATGACCGCTTTGAACCGACCCTTATTATAATAGATAGAAAGAATCTTCTGCATGGCATCGGGAGCAAACCGGCTTTCCGGATATTCGCTTACAAGTCTTTTATAGACATTTAGTTCTATATCATCCCGACCCAATGCAGCATAAATCTTTCCCATTGTCATTAAAGATTCATCCGCTAAAGGTTGATCAGGGTATTTGGCCAGATATTCGTCATAGACCTTTAGGGCTTTCTCGTAAGCTTTGGCTTTAAAGAGTTTTTCAGCCTGATCATGAAGTTCCCTGCCCTTTTCTATTTTGTCAGCTCCGGCAGGCCCCTTTATCGTTGGCGCACAGGCAAACAACCCGAGCAAAACTGTCATTACCAGCAAATGGTATTTAAGTTTCATGCCATAAATTCCTATAGTTTCCAATCCAAAGAATATTATACTTTAATTAATCGTAAACAAAATACAATACCTTTAAGCTTTTTTTTCTCTTTTTCCTATACAAGCGATTTCCGAGGTTACCGCCCCAGAGAAATAGGTTTCACATTTCACAAGGCAGATAAGCCCCGCATAGCGGGATCTCCGCTTCGCTACGACAAGTCCTGAGCGTAGCGAAATCCCGCTTTGCAGGAGAAGATGTTGTTTCGCTATAGTCGTCTATGCGGAACGGCATCTGACGCAGTTCGAAGATCCCGCTTGCGGGGAGATGCGGTGAAATCGGAAATCCCGCAGGGTTTCAAATTGTTGAAATTCAAAATGTCAGAAAACCTTAAAAGATACTGTCAAATTAACCATTTCAACAATTTGAAACTCTCAGCTTGGGTAACATAATAAATCATAACTTCTATTAATTATATTACGCACACTATCTTTTCGGCAGATTAACATCTCTGCGATGTGAATAGTTTTGTAGATACTAAGGAATGTAACATAAAATTCTTGACAATGACTTCATAGGAATTTAGAGTTTATATTTATTTTATGGTATTTTTTTACATAATATAACAAACAATTCTCGTTTATTGTGTACTTATTTTCATATTTTTAAATAGATATCTTATCCTGAATCATCATAAAGAGGCTGAAAGTGATAATCCCTGTTTTTTTGTTGATTTGAACTATGATTATCTGACCCTATTTCGCCGCTCATTAAAAACATCTCTACCTGCAAATCCAAGTTTATCAACATCTAATAATTTTTATAGCAATTTAAATATGTTAAAATGAAAATTGTTTTTTTGTCTAATAAGACTACCCTAAAAACAGCCCATTTAAACCGGGAGATAACGACCGACCTTAATTTTGATTAAGACAATTTCTGTGTAATGAAATAACTCTTCTTGACAAGATTGGCACAGCTATTGCTTAAACGTTTGTTCAAGTAGAAAAATATTAATGCTTTCTGGTTTAGTTTCGATATTAGTATGAGAGGTTTAGAATCGTTGAAAATTATGTTTACATGGTAAGGGGGGGGTGATTCATCGTATAAGAAAAGATGTTTAAGAGGTAGTTTTAAGTAGAAATTCATTAACCAAAAAAAACGAAGGAGGAAACAAAGAAAATGAAAAAACTGATGAGATTTTTTAAGGAAGAGGAGGGTGCAACAGCAGTGGAATACGGAATCATGGTTGCAGCTATTGCAGCAGTTATTG
>DASQZP010000053.1:0-2653 GCA_035638655.1 Bacteroidales bacterium | reverse complement strand
AACCGCCAGTGCTTTTTTGGTCGGTAGATGGTTACTTCATCAATTTCTAAACGTACTCTTGTCATGGTGTTTGCTTTTGGTTTTTGTAAAGGAATATTCTGATTTGTTACAATAAAATATTTGGGAAGCGATGTTACTTTCTAATTTGAAGCCATCAGTATTACATATAAAAATAGTGATAATATTTTCTTTAGTCAAGTAATGAATTCTTTGTATACTTATTTAAGTATTTTTTTTGGTCTAAAATGGCCTTCTTTAACAGTATTGCTATTGAATATAGTTCAAATATTTTAATTACTTTAGTTTTTCTTTCTTCTATGATTATTCAAAAAAAACATATGTATAAAATTAAAACCTTAACTATGAATAAAATTATCACACTAATTGCAGCATTAATGATGATGGGAAATATAAGTGTATTTTCACAGCTAACGGGAAATGCTCCAACTGTAAAAACAGACAATGGCATGTTGGAAGGAATTAACAAATCAGGAGTAAAAGTATTCAAAGGCGTTCCCTTTGCAGCTCCTCCTGTAGGAGAATTAAGGTGGAAGGCTCCGCAGCCCGTTAAAAACTGGAACGGAATACGTAAGGCAAATAAATTTGGACCACGCCCAATGCAATTGCGTATTTTCGAAGATATGAATTTTCTTTCTGATTCGGTTAGTGAAGATTGTTTATACCTGAATATCTGGACACCGGCTAAAACAGGTAAGGAAAAATTACCGGTTTTGGTATATTTTTATGGAGGAGGGTTTGTTGCCGGTAGTGGAGATGAACCGAGGTATGCAGGTGAAAGCATGGCCAGACAGGGGATAATCTCAATTACGGTAAATTACCGCCTGGGAATTTTTGGTTTTTTTGCACATCCGGAGTTGACAAAAGAATCCCCACATCATTCATCAGGCAACTATGGTTACCTCGATCAGGCGGCTGCTCTTAAATGGATTAATGAAAACATTGAAGCATTTGGAGGAGATTCCAAGCGCATTACTATTGCAGGAGAATCAGCCGGTTCAATCTCTGTTAGTGCACAGATGTGTTCCCCGCTTTCAAGAGATCTTATTGCCGGCGTAATTGGATCAAGCGGATCTCTTCTTGGTGCCCTGCCTCCAATACCCCTTCAGGTAGCCGAAAAAAATGGCCTTAAGGTGGCAGAAGGTGTGGGAGCAAAAACATTGAAGGACCTTCGGGCAATTTCTGCTGATTCTTTGCTTGAAGTAAGAGGGCGATTTGTTTCAACATTAGATGGCTATTTTTTTCCAAAAGCACCTGTTGAAATTTATGCGGCAGGTGAGCAGGCTCATGTTCCGGCTCTGATAGGATGGAATTCAAGTGAAATGGGTTTTGAATATCTGCTGGGTAACAAGGCTCCTACTGTTGAAAACTTTAAACTTGTGGCTGAAAGAATATTCGGAGACCGGGCTCAGGAAATAATGAATGCTTATGACGTAACAGATGACTATTCTGTTACAAATGCCGCAAACGCACTGGCATCTGATTTATTTATTGCATTCAGCACCTGGAAATGGACAGATATCCAGTCAAAAACAGGTGGAAAACCAGTCTACAGGTACTTATACCTGCATCCAAGACCGGAGCTTGCTCATGTAAGTAAAAAACTTATTCAAAAAGATGTAAAAATTACAGGTGCCGTGCATTCTGCCGATATCGAATATGCTATGGGAAATTTGCCAACAAACAGGGTGTTTGATTGGCAACCTGAAGACTATGAAATCTCGGATATTTTCCAGACCTATTACCTTAATTTTGTGAAGACCGGAAATCCTAACGGATTAGGTGTTATTGACTGGCCTGTTATAAATAATAAACCTGTTCCTCCGGTGTTACAGATGGATGTAAATACCAGTGTGAAAATGGATGAAAGTCTGCAAAAACGTTACAAATTATTGAATGAAATTTATTTTCCTGATAAAAAATGATTTTAATGAGCAAATGATCACTAACTTTGTGGCGATTTGATCAGGATGATGGATTTGCAAGCTGAATGTAAATCCATCATTCTTTTCAGTGGATTATTCGAAATAAAAATTATGGAAGAGCACAAAGTTTTATATGGATCTTTTTATGGTGAAGCGGACAAAAAAGTAATGAAGGTCGCAGAAGATTCATTAAATCCTAAGGTTGACCGGATTGATGAGATCATTGCATTTGCCCGTGAAGCAGGGGTTAACCGTATCGGATTAGCCAATTGTATTACATTTGAAAAAGAAGCAAAGCAACTGGAAATACTTCTTTCAGATGCAGGGTTTACTGTGACAAGGGCTAATTGTAAGTTAGGACGTATGCCTTACAAGGAAATTTTACCTGGTTATCCGGGTATATCCTGTAATCCCGCCGGACAGGCAAAAACAATGGAAAATGCCGGCACCGAAATGAATCTGGTAATGGGACTTTGTATTGGGCACGATATGTTGTTTAATGCACATTCCCGGGTACTCACCACAACCTTGATCGTTAAAGACAGAAAATTACAACATCATACACTTTTGCGGTTTCACGAAAGTTAAGTAATGTTTTTTTACTAATTTAATTAAATCAGCCTTGTAAAACTGAAACAAGCTGGTTCATTATGCGTAGTAATTAGCCGGAGATTATCCTGAAAAACCGAAAAAAATTGCTAATTTCGGCC
>DASQZP010000052.1:0-3120 GCA_035638655.1 Bacteroidales bacterium | reverse complement strand
ATTTCTCCCCCTTTGTCCAGTTACTAAAATTCTCAGAGGTAAGAGTAGTAAATACAGCACCACCAGCGGCTCCCCATAACATTCCTTTCCCAATGTCATTACCCCAGAGTGCAGCATCAAGTCCCCCGGTAATAGCTCCTTCTGCGGTACCCAATAACAGGTTAGTTGCAAATGGCATACCAGCGCCACCAATCATAGAAAGACCACCTCCAACACCACCAACTAATGCACCTCTTCCAGCGCCTTTCCAAAAACCGACATTAGGATCTTGTGCACCTCGTATTCCACCGGTTAACGCTCCTAGATCTGCTCCAATTGTTATGGGTAAAGCCCACCATTGACCAGTTATTGCAGCTAATAAGGTAAATATAAATTCTCCAGAAGGGTCAGTATAGATCAGGGGATTATTCAGGCAATACCCTTACCGCTAGGACAATTTCAGTAAACTTCTGATTATTAGAACGATTTTGGAACTAGGTTTTTTAATTCTCTAGAACAATCCAGATCAGTATATGAATTAATCAAACTTAAGAGCCTAAAATATGTTTTTAAGACTCGTCCACTTTGTTTTTCACCACAATAAGAGGTCAAAATATGTCGTCTAATTGTACTGTTCAGTTTAAATTCTAAGAAAAACGAATTATTTGAATCAGTACAAAAAACATCATTTATGTCCGCAATTATTTTTAATCTTTTCTCTAATTTTTTAAAATCTTTTTGTTTGATTTTAATATGCTCCTCATTAACAACACTTAATCCATTTATATCTTTTGACGCAAGTTTTTGCACATAAATTATTGGCGAAATATTACCTTTCTCAACTTTAAGATAATAGATTTCATTATAAAAATTTGTTTGATCACAGGGGAATAAAATATTTATGTAATCTTCAGAATTGTCCTTAGGATTCTTATTTATCTCGTTGAGTAAATAAGATAGTTCCAATATTTCATATGTGTTAATCCGTTTATCAAATTGAGGAAATTGATCTGTAATGATCTTAACATCTTGATTAAATTGAAAATTCCTCTCATAAATGATAGTGTTATCATCCTCTATTAAAGTGTAGAATTTTGGCTTGGGATTCTCGATAGAATCAGCAAATCCAGTTTCAAAATGAAAAAGACCATTTTGTTCTGTATACAAGGTAAATGAGTAAATTGTATCATTGGAATAAAATTTTATCCATTGATAGTTTATTGTATAGACAATAGGCTCAGCTGTTTGGCAAAATGAACTTATAAAATTCGAACCAATGATTACCAAAATATAAAAAAATCTTTCCATCCTGTTACTGATCTATGGTGAAACAAATGATTAATTTTTGTTATTGGCTGATGATTCCATCGATAACCCCAGAAGCTAGTATAATCACCAGGTTGAACATTGCTTAAATCTAAGGCATGCCCTATTCGACCTGCTGTTTTAGGTAAATTAAGACTACCATCTGAATTCATTACTCTATTCAAATCGGTTGAATAAACTGACCTTTCTTTGATTATACCTATCGATTTGTCGACTTCAGTCATCTTAATGTCATTATTAATAACATTTTTTGCAGGTTCAAATGCCCATTCACCATTATTTTTTAAGTAAAAAACGCCATATTGTTTATCTGCTCCAGTCCAAAAATTCCGATTATTTTTAACTGCATCTATTCCACCTGCTATTCCTCCTAATACTGATCCACCAATTGCACCCTTCCAGCCTAAGTCTAATCCTTTCAACATCATATCATTGAATTTATTACTTGGATCCATTGCCGCATTTCCAAAACCAGATGCAAATCCACCAGCAAATCCACCAGCAGCACCGGAAACAAACCCTGATGCGAATCCAGTTGAAACTACAGTTGATGTTCCCATAACACCTGCCCAAAAAGACCCTCCTGCAAGTACAGTATTAACACCCGCACCAACTCCTGCACTTATTGCTCCAGCAGCTGCGCCAATACCGTAATAAGCTAAACCTTGACTAAAATTATCAATGTTGTTAGCATTTGAAAGCAAATTCGTTGTCCCACCAATGTCAGCTGCAATAGCCAATGGCAATAATGGAGGAGCGAAAATAGCAGCTAGGACAGTAAAAATAAATTCACCCGAAGGGTCAGTATAGATCAGGGGATTATTCAGGCAATAGGCATACCTGTTAAACCCACCAGGTGTTTCCGGCATCTGTACATAAGGATCAGGACTTAAGAACCTTGCAAGAATAGGATCATACACCCTTCCGTTTCCCGACGCCTTTGAGCGTGCGGGATTTCGTTACACTCAACATATTTATAAGTCCGAATTCACTCAAGTGTTCATGTCCCGTAAATCCTCTGTCAGCAAAAAGTTCAGTAGTGGGTTCCTGTGTCCAGTCATCCGGATTGCGGGGAATGCCCCATGCTGAATAGCTGTATTCCTTGAAATTGGAAGGATTACCGCTCTCATACATGTAGGCGATTGAACCTAAATAGTCTGTATTTACATGCCAAAGGGTGGAAGTTTCCATTTGAGGATTGTTCTTGTCGTATTCGAAAATGGCACATAAGCCTGTAGGTGCATAGATGTAATTGTTGGCCCTGACAGAGTTGCCTTCCTCAATCTCTTCGTATTCGCCGAAGAACCGCTTAGTTCTAAAAGGAGTTCCATTATTTGAAAGAACGGTTTGTCTGCGTTGGTCGTCGAAACCATAACTGATTTCAAGAGTTAACACATCATTATTTTCTAGTGTGTCGCCAATATAAGAAATTTTGTTGAAGGTGTTGTAATCAATTTGATGGTTGTGTGGGTGATAACCATTAAGACCATGTATTGAAGTTATGGCATTTGGACCTCCATTACCTAATATTTCACCATATAAAATGGTATCTCCCACATCAGATTTTGCTTCAATATTGCCTAAACCCTCATTATCATATCTTATAGTTAGATCGGCTGCGGTTTGGTGTACTCCTCTCACCATATATTGAACATCAGTTAATATATTAATATGTAAGTCCTTTAAGGTAAAATTAAATATCTCTAATGGATTAGTAAATCCTCATTAGTATGGATTTTTTGAGTTCTTATTAAATTCCAACAAATTGCTAGTTAACTAAGTGAGCTAGTGTCTTAGCTTGAAATTTAATTTTAA
>DASQZP010000051.1:0-3466 GCA_035638655.1 Bacteroidales bacterium | reverse complement strand
CATCCTTATTACCCGCGTTTAGATAATCAACAGCCAGTATTTTTAGCAGGGAAGGATCTTCAGCACGAAGCTGAACGGCCCTTTTCATATCTTCCGCAGCCTCCTCATATTTATGATCATTCCGGTAAACAGAAGCACGGGCAACGTAATAATCCGCCTTCCTGGCAAATTTATCAATAGCTGTTGAGTAATCTTTTAGGGCGTTGTCCGGATTCCCATATTCCTGGAAAGCTTTTCCCCTCAGGTAATAAAAAATATGTTTTGATGGATTTTTTTCAATCTCTTTTCCCGCCAGTTCAATGGCATCAATATATCTTTTGGAATTCAGCAGATAATTGATCCTGGCTGCTGATTCCTCTTCAGGGCTGTACCAGGTACTGTCCCATACATGAAGCCATTCCCGGTTTCTCTCCAGAGAAGCAAAAGCCGGATCCAGTTTGATAACGCTTGCCGGCAATCTGTATGAAGAACCAAGATGGTTTTTAATTACCTCCACAGCTTTTTCCTTATTTCCTGAAAGGGCATATGCCCTTGATAATTCATAACTGGCAATATTTTCTTTCAATGAATCAGCCTTTTGAAAATCCTCAATAGCCAGGGTATATTGTTTATTGGCCATGTATGCTTTGCCTCTGCTCAGATAAATCTGTGCATCCCGGTTGCCTTTATGAATAGATTTAGTAAATGCATCGATTGCTTGTTCAGGGAGTTTTTCCTGCATCAATGCCTCTCCCCTCAAAAAAGCATCCGGATATGGTTGTGCCTTGACGGTTAGTTGAATCGTCAGCAAGCTAAAAATAATAATGAAAAGCCTCATATTTATTGTTTTTCCACAGTTCTAAATAATATCTATTCCGATGGTTTGGCTCCTTTCTCATAAAAAACGTGCACAAAACCAACCATATTTCTGACTTCAAGCCCTGTAAGACGTTCCTCATACACATCACACAGATAGTAATAAACACCTGGCGGTACCATTGAGTTAGATTTACGATCTCTGCCCTTCCATTTAATATCAGGATCATTCGTTTCAAAAACCAGTGTCCCGTAACGATTGTAAATTTTCATGTCCACCTTTTGCACAAAGCTATATGGTCCCGGCCTGAACTCATCATTGATATTATCTCCGTTTGGCGAAAAGAAATTAGGTAATTCATAATTGGTACAGTTATCAATACACCAGCGCATTGAGGGTTTACTCTCGTTCAGGAAAGAATCCACTGCCGTGATATAATAGCAGCCAGCCATTGTATTTTCAGGGAAATGATAATAGTATGTTTGTGTAGCCGGCGTTATTTCTGTTAACAGTTTCATATCCTGCTTAATCCGGGTAGTATAATAAATTTTATATCCAGTGACATCATTGGCACAACTCAGGTTCGGATTGGTCCAGGTCAGGAGATTATACAAACTGTCGCAACTGGAAACCACTGTAAGATCTGGCGGACAGGGGGCGAAGGTATCAACAGGGGCTACACAGATTTCATGAGACCAATTTTCATTGTAGTACATAATACCATTATTTTCCCTTTTCCCCAGACTCTTAACTCTGTAACAATATTCCGTACCGTTTTTTAATCCGCTGTCTACATAAGATTCTTCATAACTAACTGCTAAAGAATCAAATTGTCCGGTATTATTATTTTTCCGGTAGACAGTATAAGACTGGTTGACCCATGGTACATTTTTTACAAAATTCAATTGAACAGCATTATCCATTGCAACCGGTTCAGGATAAAGGGTTGAAGCTGTTTCCTGACTTCCCAGCAGAAACCGGTTTCCGGGTGTATTGTTATAAAGCGCTACTTTATAAATGTATGGATATTTTAGTGTATTAATCCCTGAATTAATATAGGTTGTATCATTCAGATCAGCGGAGGCAAAACTGTAAATCGGAATAAAATTATTTCCCCATAAATCATCCGACCGGTAGATAACATATTCATAGGGTCCGGGGGCAGGAATGGTATCCAGACCCGTGGGTTTAATCCATGAGACCAGCACACTTCCGTTATTCTTATCAATTGCTGTTACACTGGCCTGGGTCAGTGCAGGTATTCCGGGTACAAGTGATGTACATACTTCCTGAGAAGGAAAGCTTTCCGCACCATCCGGAAAAACAACAACTACCATATAACAATAATCAAATCCCTGTTGTAATCCCTCACCATTGTCGTTATCTATTAATACTGTATCATTGAGGCCGGAGGTTTCTCCCATCCTGGTGTAACCAGTAAAATCAGGAACTCCTCCTGTACAGCTGTCCGGAACATAGCCATAATGTTTGCTGCTCCGGAAAATTTCATAACCAGAAGCATTGTCACAGGATGAACGGGCCCAAACAAGTGTAACTGAATTATTGGCCGGAATGGTTTTTAGAATCTCAGTAGGCGGCGCTAAAACTTTAATTTTAAACTCATCAATATCGACAAGACTAAGCTCAGCATTCTGATCCTCTGATTTCACCAGTACATTATACGGCTTTTTACGCACATGAGAACAATTGGTTGCCCAGGTAAAACGTGTAGTCGTTTGGCCTGGTTTTGTTTCAAGTGTATTGTAAACAGCAGGACTATCATCCATAATAAACGGACCTCCTGTAAAAGAAGTTTTTACCTCATCATCATTGGGATCTGTAGCAGTAACATCAAAAACCAGTGTATCTCCGGCAGTCACACAGAAATCTTTTAATGGCGGATTTACAGGTGGGTCATTTTTTACATTAAATACTTCTATTTGCATGTCGCGTACAATATTGCCAATCTTAATCCCATCCCGGTATTCCTCAATATTCATTGCTACATTGTATATGCCTGAGTCTACAGGTGAATCCCAAACAAGATCACCGGTAATCGGATTCACATAGATAGTATCACTGGCTTCCGGCAGCGTATAACCCGGTATTGGTTTCCCGCCTTCTTCAGAACACACTGTCATGCTGTAGGCAAGACTGTCGCCATCATAATCAAATGCACCCGGATTATGTATAAAAACATGCCCGATTGCAGCCTTATCTATAGGAAAATTTAGTAACACCGGGGTGCTGTTTCCTCCGGTAACCGGATTTATTACCAGGGTGGTTTTGACTGAAAAAACAACATTCACTGAATTTGGAATGTTAAGAACACCAAAATTACGGTTTGGATCCTGCACCACAATAAGATAAGTGCCGGGGCCCGGAAATGTATGCTGTGCTACATAAGTATTGTGATAATAAAAATTTGGAAGTTCCACTTTGTCTGTTCGTGGCGCTATGGAGGTTGTATTATCTCCCCATTGTACTTCCAGTTCATTGCGGTCGGCAGCACTGAGTGTATAAGTGAAGGTTGTAATAGTAATCTCATAAGTAAGGCCTGAGATCTGTTTATAGGTAATCTCTCCGGCCCTGTTGTGGGTAGCCATTACATTAAGGGTCAGTAGAATCATCAAAACAACCAGGCTGCTTCTTTTCATAAGGTAAATATAG
>DASQZP010000050.1:0-4329 GCA_035638655.1 Bacteroidales bacterium | reverse complement strand
TTGGCACCTGTAGCTTTTTATATATTATGGTCTTTAGGTAAAATCATCAATTTTGGAATCCTAACATGGTCTGGTTGATTAATAATAAATCTGACGGTATCCACAATATTGTCAACAGTTAACGGGTCGTGAATATTCATGCTCTCTTTTGGATGAACTGCCCAATCATTATGTAACTCTGTTATAACCAATCCAGGCTCAATGCAGCTAATCTTGATATTTGTGCCTGTCAACTCCATTCGTAGTGCTTCAGATAATGCCTCCATTGCAAATTTAGTTGCTGCATATCCACCAGCTGTTGGTCTTACCTTTGTCCCGAGAACACTTGAAATATTAATAACATGTCCAAAGCCTTGTTTCTTAAATCGCTTTAAAATCTTATATGTCAATCGAAATGTTGTCTCTACATTTAATCGAATCATTGAGGTCAATTTATCTATGTCTATTTCGTCAATAGTTCCAACCTCTAATGTTCCGGCACAATTAAATAAGAAATTACATTTACCATATTTATCAAATATATAATCCACAATTGAATCCTGAAAGTCTGTCAAATTCAAATCTCCAGCAAATAAGTCTTTTGAATCCAATTCTAATGCAGTGAGCTTATCCAGTCTTCGTGCGGTTGCAATTACCTTAAAATTATCCGCTTGCAATGCCTTTGCAATTGCGAATCCAATCCCGCTACTCGCTCCTGTTATCAAACAAATCTTACCGTTATCAATCATGTGTATCGTGTCTTTTTGCTATTGGTGCCAACGGCCACTTGTAAGTTGTCGTTGCGGATTTCGGAGCGCGTTCCTGTCCGGCAGGATGGAACGATGTTGCGAGAATCCAGCGAACGACACACCACGAACCCCGCAATGCAATTTACAATTTGTGTGTGCCCTGCATGAGCAGCAGTGCACCATTCCGCATGTTCAGAATAAATCTGAAAAATGCAAATTTATTTTGAGATAATCAAGCGGGATGAGTGGATTTTTTATCCAGAGGGTTATATTGCATTCGCCGAATACTTCCAACGTTTCAGTCACTCGAAGCAGTATAAGCTTGATTTTGAAACTATCTACTAATTAATGTTTACTGAACCGCCGTATAGCCCGTACAGCCTGTCCCGATTGTTTATTCGGGATACGGTGGTCCCGCTATGGCGGGATAAATCGTGAGAGGTGCTCCGGTGGGCTTTTAGCTCACCGGCCATCGATTGGCACCCGTTAATCCTTTAATCCAGATATATTTTTTCATCAGTCAAATAATGTTTTTGTCTTCCTCTATCATTATTAAACTCGATGTCATTTAGAAAATGGTGAAATCTTTCGAATTGTTTATCAGACTTTAATTTATCGACTACTTGAATCAATCTGCTTTGAATTGTCTCGGTACTATACATTAGATTTTTCCTAAAATTTGATTTTTCCCTTTCAAAGTCAGTATATTTGTCCCATTCATCCCAGTTTATTCGTGGCGCAGTAAATAATGATATTTGTTCGGACAGGATTTCGAAAAGCAATTCCGTTTCTTTACTGTCAATGTCATGTTTTAGAATCTGTTTGTAAATATTCTCAGGCACAGGGTAAGGCCAATTTCTATCTTTGTCTTGATGCCGACCATAGAAATATAATCCATGCCTATTCATGTTATGAATTACGATTTTTTCAAGAATCAAAGTGTCAATTGGAACAATCTTATCGGATTGAAAAGCTTGTTTTAAATTAAGTACTAAATCAGTTGTTCGCTCGGCGTATTTTTTTCTTAAAATCTGTTTGGTTGTATCGCTGAAAAACACGCCCAGTTTTCTGGCGTTTTCAAATTCCGAATCTATGTAGTCAAATCGTTGTTTGTTTTGAGAATAGTAACTTTGATTTAGAATATTTCTGTCAGCATAGGTGGTTTTGTAAAGATAGAAAGTAGTCAAGATGTAAAATACAATTGAAAGCAATACCCAATATCTTGTCCTAAAAATCATTCGAATCGTATTCCAATGTGCGAAAAACACATAAATAGGAATCAAAACAAACATCAACCAGAAATCATGCAATAAATCAAGTTGTCCGTCATATCCATGCAAACCGTAAACGATTATTGGCAAAATCGAACCGAATCGCGCAACTAACATCAATGCCACAAAGGTTACTAACCAAGCATTTGAAATTGTAAAAGTCTTTAAGTATCGTTTCTTAATATTTTTGTTTCTGCCTCTCAGCCAATAAATAATTGTAAAACCAAATCCAAGACTTGTTGCAAAGGATGCAAAAAACAAATCGTATAGTCTGAATTCTTTTTCTGTCAGAATATATGGGTCTGCCATAAAAGTTATCATTCTCAATGATTCTCTTGAATAATTGAAAAAGTAACTCAAAATAAAAGCAATCAGAACACCGATAATTGTACCAGTCCAAAATTGTCTTTTACCAAGTTTATCAATCGATATTTCAGGTTTTAGAAATCCTTTTGTTAACATATGCAGGATGTTTCATAATGGGTGCACCGGATAGCTTACGCCCCCTAAGAACCGTACGTGCAGGTTTATGCTTAAAAAGCATGAGCTACACTTCGTTTCGGTTCAAGTCAGGCTGGTCCCGAAATTGTTCTCATCTTTGTTGAGCATACAATTTTGAGGATTCTTGATTTTCTGGCAAATCAATGATTTGAGAGAATCGGAATGAGAGGTTCTTCCTATCAGCCTGCCTGCTGACCGCGGGAAGGCAGGTTCTCACTGGCGGGGCTACCTACTCGATGGTTAGTTACTTTATTGATATTTCTAATTTTTTTTCTAGTCCTGTCTCGATTATTTTTCGTAAGGTAGCAATCTCTATATCTGAACGGTCATTCTCGATCCGAGAAATATATGTTCTGGAAGTGCCACTTTTCACGGCTAAGTCTTGTTGTGTTAATCCGCTTCTTAATCTTGCATCTCTAACCATTTGGCCAAGCTTTAATGAAATTTCCGACTTCTCTGGTTGACTATATTTAAGTAAAACATCTGCCCCAATCTCATAAGGTACTCTCATTTTTTCCTCATTTCTCATTGTAATATATTGTTCTACATTATTCCAGGAAAGAGTATTTCCAGCAAGTTCAACCTTGGCAAACTCTTTTGAATCAAAAAGAATGTAAGCAGGTGATTTTTCATTCACGCCAGTTTTTTTTAAAACTTTCCTAAAATCTATAATTCTTGATTCCCCATTATTAAAAACAACTGAAATTGATAACTCACTTATCCAGTTAATTTTTAAAATTCTTGGTATTTTAATATTCTGTCTCATTTTAATTCTGGATTTAATTCATAAAATACTTCTAAAGCCCAATCAGCATTTCCTGCCAACCAATCGAAAACTTGTTTCAATTGTTTGTTTGGTATATTTCCAGAATAAATCACACCTTTTTCAATTTCTATTAAAACTTCAAATTCATTATAATCTGCATGAATGTGAGGTGGTCTGTGCTCTCCATTGTAAACATGTATCTTAATACCATTAAAACTATCAATCGTTGGCATTTAAACTCATTTCGCACAAAGGTATCTAATTAGATACTAAAATCCAATTTTTATTTGTTTAATTTACTCTGCAAACGAGGTTACGAACCCATGCTCGCATGGTATTAATAAATCGTTCCTCATAAATTTACTCCAACGCTTTTTAGCTTCGCTGAGCTCACAGCCAGCAGCTGTTCGGTGCATGGTGTTTGATGTCTTGAAAGCTTTCGCGGACGCCGTATACTTGGCCCTACAGCCTGTCCCGATTGTTTCTTCAGGATCCGGTGGTCCCGCTAAGGCGGAATAAATCGTGAGAGGTGCACTGGCGGGGCTACAATCCCGTCAGCCATCTACTCGATTAGGGCACGTTAATCCTTCTTAAATGTTCCTGAAATCCAACCTTCTCCCTCCAAAGTCTGATTATCAACTATCTCCATAGCCAATGTTCCCAATTCTCCACCGACAGCTATATAAACGTAATTTCCGTCAATTGTATATTCACCGCTCATTGTTGTGCCAAAATAGTCAAAACGACAGATTTTTTCACCAAAGTTTACTTTGTCAACCAATCCTTTTTGAAAAACATTCAATACACTGCCACGGTCATTCTCTTTTACTTTAGTATAACTTCCTTCAATTTTCGGCTTTGTATTGCAGGAAAATAGCAAAATCCCAATAGCAATTATTAATACTTTTTTCATATTCATTTAGTTTTTATATTCCACGTTATACAATTCATTAATCCACCATGTCTTGCGACAGGATTTATGTTTATTGTTTCAATTGTCTTGTTTGGATAAAGTTCAGTAATTAAATCAACAGCTTCTTTATCCTTATTTCCAGCAACTTCA
>DASQZP010000049.1:0-11714 GCA_035638655.1 Bacteroidales bacterium | reverse complement strand
TAGCAAAATCATATCGGTACCAATCCCTTTTATCAGGGGCCAAATAAGAATTATTCCCCGAGATAGATTAAACCAGCGAAGTATAAAGAATTCAAATATATGTAAAAGTAGGATAAGCAGTATTGCACCTAACAGAAAATGTAAATATCTTCTGGCCTGGAAGAATAAAGGGGCAGGATCAAGCCTTAGTTTATTAAACATAACATATTAAAAAAACTTCATTTTTCTGGCAGCGAACAAGCTCATTTTGATGAGTAACCAGCCATGTTTAAAACGTGATATCTGTGTGGAACCGTATGCTCTCTCCCTGTATCTTATGGGAATTTCAATTATCCGAAAATTAAGTTTCGCCGCTCCAAATATGAGATCAAAATCACCAAAGGGGTCAAAATCACCAAAAAAATTTCTGTTTCGTTTAATTATTTCATAATCTTTTTTGAATAGTACTTTCGTTCCACACAATGTATCTCTAAGCCTTTGCCCAAGCAGATAAGTAAAAAACCAGCTGAAAAATTTATTTCCCATCAGGTTTAAAAAGCGCATGGCTTCCTTATCCTGAGGATAAACGAGTCGGCTGCCATTGATAAATTCACCCTTGTTTTCAACAAGTGCCCTGTAATACTTTGGCAGGTCTTCCGGTGGCATAGTCAGGTCCGCGTCCAGGATCATCAGAATATCACCGGTAGCCTTGTCAAATCCTTCCCTGACAGCATTCCCTTTCCCTTTACCGGATTGTTTCATTATGAAAATATCATGATCCGGGTAGACTTTTTGGACTCTTTGCATTTCTTCCCAGGTACCGTCTGAAGAGTTCCCTTCCACAAAAATAAATTGTTGTGAAGTACCAAATTCCGGAGTTCGTTTAATTGCATTTTCAATATTTCCTTTTTCATTTCGGGCAGGTACCAGGATGCTGACAGAATGATCTTTCGTGTGTTTTTCTTTCATTCGTGCAGTAATAATAAAGGTAAGTGTCAACTGATTAAGCAAAGGTAGATTTGCCAGAAATTTATTGAAAATTAAATTTAACAATGGTATAAAAACCGGCAATAAAAGTTTTCGGTTAATGGTAATTGATTCAAAGTCTTCTACCTCCAATAACCCCTTAATGTCACCGGTAGTTAGCCAGTTTTGCCGGGGTTGTTTCATTTTCAGTCCACTCCACTCGGCAAATTTCAGAAATGGTTCCCAGATAAAATTATAATAGGAAAGTACAATTCTTGTATGGCTGTAAGATACCTGTTTCAGATTCGAAAATGCCTTCTGAACGTCCTCAAGTGACCCTACCAGATCAGACAGGATAATATAATCAAATTTTTCGGTGAGGTGCAAATCTTCTGCATTGTCAACAAGAAAATGAAGATTTGGAAATTTTTCTCTGGCTATAGCTATTGAAGCTTCAGAGAAATCAACACCTACGCCATGAGATGGTTTTACGGCATTTAGTAATTCACCATCACCACAACCAATTTCCAATACCTTACTTCCCGCAGGAATAATAAAAGAGAAATATTTATTTAATGATTTATGATAAAAGGAATTTCTTCTTTTCCATTTAACCCTTTTTGTGGCTGTTTCATTAAAATACGCTTTCTTGGTGAGGTTTTTTTTCATAATCAGAGATTCATTCATTTTTTTGGACTGTTGAAAAAACAGAAACAGTAAAATCGTCGAAATATATGTTTTTATTTCCTTTATTCCACGTATAGCATATCAGTGTATCAGTCTTTGCAGGTATTTTAAGAGTTAATTCCAACTGCTCCCAATCATTTTTATCTTTGGAACCGGAATTATTCGTGGCAAGATAGTATTTGTCGGGATTAACGTTAGAAATTACCAGATATCCTTGATTGCTACCATGTCGCCTAACCTTGATTTGCAATACCTTCATAATCGAATCGACTACTATCTTATGAGTGAATCCGAAAGGATGTTTGTTATCAAGCCGGATTGAGTATTTTCCACTAAAAGCATATTTGGTAGTTCGTAATGAACTTGAACCAAATGTACTTACAGAATCATTTCCGGTCAATAATGAACCATCAGTATTTTCATGTTCAGCACCGCATTTAATGGTTCTTATTTTAACCCTGCCTTTGGTTAATGCCTCTTTGTTTTGTTTTTGATTGTTGGGAGGAATCTCTTTTTTGGTTACATAGATTCCTTTTTTGGCCATTTCATAGTCGGGTTCTTCTATCAGTTGGTAAAAGCGATCAGAAGGTTTTAATTTTAAGAAAGAATCCCAGTAGGCAGCTTTTGACATACTGTCCCAGTGTATGGCCCCATAATGGTACTGGTTAGCCTGAAAAACCGAATAACAAACCAGTAGAAGCATTACAGACAAAATGGAAAATTTAATCCATGCCCGGGATTTCATTACATAATGGGTAAATGCAGCAAAGGGAATGGCAAGCATGCCATAAGAATCAATCATGGGTCTTTGTCCGAACGATCCGCCGTACCACCAGGTCCACCAGGAAAAAATAATATAAATGTTTAGCGAAATAAATAACAATATCGGCCAGAAGAATTTTCTATGATTTTTCCAAACAGATACCAAACCGAATAAAGCAATGGACATTAATGGCGTATATACAAGCCAGCCTTTGCGGTAACTGAACAGACCGTTTATAATTTGCGGGTGGCTAAAGAAAAAACCTTCATCCCCATAAGAGTAATAAAACCAATGACCTGTAATACTTTTCCAGTAAATTAACTGGGGAAACCACACGAGTAAAAAAGCAAGCACCATGATAAATATGAGGTGACTTTTTATGAAGAAGTAGTGTATTCGCTTCCTGAATTCAACAAATGATGTAACTCCATAAAAAATGAAAAAAATCAGAATAATAATATTACTGGGACGGATTAATGAAATGATTCCTGTAAGGAACCCAATAATTATTGACTTTTTAAAAGTGGAAGATTCATGCCATTTTAAAGTGGCGTGAATGAATGCAATAAAGAGAGTGAAGTTATAAACATGAGACATTGGTGCCTCATAAATAGCATAATAATATAGATTGGTGCCGGCAAAAACAGCCAGAAGGGTTATGGAAGTAACTACAGGATTGAAATATCTTGATAGCAGTTTGCGTAACAAATACAAGCCCAATACAAGATAAAATACACTGCTTAACAATAGTGACAGCTTATAGGGCCAGGTGAATCCATTAGCTTCTACAGGTAAAAGTCCTGCCACAAAATGAGCAATAAGAAAAAAAGGAGCATACAACAATGACATCCCCATTGTCATCTTTATAACCTTATTTTTAGAGTCAGGTAATTGATGTCCCCATATTTTATCTGAAAAATAAGCTGGGTTTTCTTTAGTAAACTGTAGAGTGAGGTCATGGTAAATAAATGTTGCAGGAAGATAGGCATAATAGTCAATTACATCCCAAACAATAACTTTTTTATCCCTTTTGTAATCCTGTAAATTTGACATTGACCAAAGAACAACTAACAGGATTACCAGGTTAGTCAGACGGGCAATATTAATTCTTTTGATGAAAGCGAACAGACGGGTATTCATGATCAAAATCGTTTATATTGCTCTTCCCCCTGGTTAACGAGATATAGGCTGGGCATACGCTTTAACATCTTTGCCGGTAATTTCTTTATCGCATAATATAATAAGTCTTTCCAGCACGTTCCTAAATTCTCTGATATTCCCTGTCCATGTTATTTTTTGTAATTCCTGAATTGCATCAGATTTGATATTTTTTTTCTGCATGCCGTACTCGGCACATATCATTTCATTGAAATGCCCGGCAAGTAACGGAATATCCTCTGTTCTTTCATTTAGGGAGGGTACCTGGATTAAAATTACACTTAAACGATGATAGAGATCCTCGCGAAAATTATTTTTTTCTATTTCATTCTTAAGATCTTTATTGGTAGCGGCAATAATTCTGACATCTACTTTAATATCCTTATCACTTCCAACGCGTGAAATTTTATTTTCCTGCAGGGCTCGCAGTACTTTTGACTGAGCTGACAGGCTCATGTCTCCAATCTCATCAAGAAAAAGAGTGCCGCCGTTTGCCTGTTCAAATTTACCGATACGTTGTTTATGAGCCGAAGTAAAAGCTCCTTTTTCATGCCCAAATAATTCACTTTCGATGAGCTCAGAAGGTATCGCGGCACAATTTACTTCAACAAAAGGAGCAGCAGCACGTTCACTTTTTTCATGCAGGGCGTGTGCCACCAGTTCTTTGCCGGTTCCGTTTTTACCTGTAATCAACACACGGGCTTCCGTGCCAGCGACACGGTCGATCATTTCCTTTACCTGCAGGATAGCAGGAGATTCACCCACCATTTCATACTGTTTGCTGACCTTCTTTTTCAATACTTTCGTTTCACTAAGGAGGGAGGATTTATCCATGGCATTCCTTATGGTAATAAGCAGACGGTTCAGATCCAACGGCTTTTCGATAAAATCAAACGCTCCTTTTTTAATGGCATCTACAGCAGTGTCTATATTGCCATGCCCGGAAATCATAATTACAGATACTTCAGGAGATACTTGCATAATTTTCTCCAATACTTCAATACCATCCATTTCCGGCATTTTAATGTCACATAGTACTACATCAAATTTATTATTCTCAAATTGATCCAGACCTTCCTTGCCATTATTCGCCAGACTTACTGTATGTTTTTCGTATTCAAGTATTTCCTGCAGCGTGCTTCTTATGCTTTTTTCGTCGTCAATTACCAGGATTTTTGCCATTTTTCAATTGTATTTCAGGTATAACTTACTATTAAATCTTTGATTACTCCTTCTTTCAGTGCGTAATCCGACTGGATGAATTGTTGAATGCTGCATTTTTGCATCGTAAATTTAGTAAAAATAGCGGCAAGCACAATCATTTCAATTCTCATTGGTTCCAATCCTTTCATTTGTTTTCTTTCTTCAATTGTTGAAACAATTAATCTTGCGTGTAAATCATCAAATGATTGCATATCAATGCTTACAGCCGATGGGCTTATGTTTTTAACTGCTTCCGGAGTTGTCATTTTGATCATTGAATGAAAAGTATCAAAGGAGCCAGAAGCACCTACCAAAGTTGAAGGCTGATGTTCCCTGACAGCTTCAAAAAGAGAGCTCAATTCAGTTTCAAGAAATGACTCAACAAGATTTATCTCACTCTGAGTTATGGGATCTGATGGTTCAAAACGTTCAAGGAGTCGTGCAATTCCCAGGTTGAAACTTCTTTTCCAGTATATTTTGTTTTGATTGCCTATAATCAGTTCGTTGCTACCTCCGCCAATATCCAGTACCAATACTTTTTCATCTCCAAGAGGCACAGATTGTGAAATTCCCTTGAATATAAGTTCCGCTTCTTTTTCTCCGGTTATAATTTCAATGCTGATTCCGACTTCCTTTCTAATCCTTTCAGCATATTCTTTCCCGTTATCGGCACTCCTTATGGCTGAAGTTGCAAAAGCATGAATTTGATCCGTGCCAAATTTATCAATAGTTTTTTTATGTTGCTCCAATGCATTGATCCCGCGATCAGCAGCTTCCGGGGTGATTATTCTTTTTTCGATGCCTCCTGCTCCAAGTTTCACAGGCAGTTTCTCATTCATTAATATTGAATAGATGCCATTTTCACCTGTTTCTGCAATCAGCAGGTTAAATGTGTTGGTGCCAAGATCAATAACAGCAATCCGCATTATGTTTGAAATTAAATATTGATAATTTTAAAGTTATCAGGTCATAAAAAAAGGGCACGTTCATGTGCCCTTTCCCGGGGTAAATATTTTTTAATACCTGAGCCATTTCCATAATTCCTTGTAATTCACCTTTTTGCCATACATGAGAATTCCTGTACGGTATATCTTTGCAGCAACCCAGGTGGTTCCGATAAAAGTAAGAATTAAAAGGGCCATTGAAAGGGCCAGTTGCCAGTAAGGTACACCAAAGGGAATCCGGACCATCATAACAATGGGTGATGTAAAGGGAATAATGGAAAACCAAAATGCAATCGACCCTTCCGGGTTATTGATCGTATTAAGCATTACAAAAATTCCGATAATTAGCGGTATGGTGATAGGGAACATAAACTGCTGTGTGTCAGTCTCATTGTCAACTGCAGAGCCAATTGCCGCAAATAGTGATGCATATAGAAGATAACCGCCAAGAAAAAAGAAAATGAAGGATCCGATCATGGCGCCAAAATTTATGTTTTTTATTGACTGAAGGACGTCTTTTATTTGGTCCATATCGTCGGAAGCAACAGAAAGTTGAGATTCATCCTCCTGGTTAACAGAAGAAGAGAAAAATTGTTGTGAGGTTGCTTTTTCTGTTTCTGTTTTGTTCAGTTGAGGGAAAAGTATTGACTGGCCGGCTGCAACGAGACCAAATGTTAGTACAATCCATAAAATAAACTGAGTAAGACCAACAAGTGCCAGTCCGATGATCTTACCCATCATCAGCTGGAAAGGTTTTACGGAGGAAACCATTACTTCAACAATCCGATTTGTTTTTTCTTCCAAAACACCTCGCATTACCTGAGCCCCGAAAAGAAAAATGAAGAAATAGATCAGAAATCCTGCAGCATATCCAACCGCCATAGCAATTCCTGTACTGCTTCTTTTTTCAGTACCATTTTCAGTAATTTTTATGGTATTAATCTTTACACTTGTTTTGACCGATTCAAGTATCTTATCAAGATTTTCAATATTATGGGCTTTAAGCTTCTTGTTTTCTATTTCTTTTTCCAGAGCACTGGCTATGTGCATTTTTATGCTCATGCTGGGCTGTTTATCAGAAAATAGTTCGACGGAATTAGGCGAATACGTTACTATTTTTGGAATAAAAAGTATGCCATAATATCCCTTTTGTTGAAAATCTTTCTTAAGGCTATCCAGATTCGCATTATCCAGGTACCTGAAACTCAGGTAATCAGTATCCGGGATTTTATTATTGAACATACCTGATTGGTCAACTACTGCAATTACTTTTTCTTCTGTATCCTGAATTGTTGCCAGCCAGGCCGGAACGATCATAAAAGCAGCAAAAAGAATTGGCCCCAGGATGGTCATGATCACGAATGATTTTTTTCTTACCCTTGTCAGGTATTCGCGCTGGATAATCAAATTTATCTTTCCCATTCTTCAAGCGGTTTTATCTGAAAATATTAGTTGTTGTTTAAGAGGGCTTTCTATTTTTGTTGCACCTTCATTTCTTCCGGTAACTGCATGTTTGCATTCTGCACTGCTTTTATAAAAATTTCATTCATATCAGGAAGCACTTCCGTAAATGAAATAATATGTACTTTATCAATAATTGAGGACAGGAGTTGATTTTCTTCAGGATTTATATTTCGTATTTTTATTAGCGCTTTTTTAATACCCTGCTCCGCGGAAATATCACTTAATTCATAATTTCCGTTAAGTGAAGCTTTCAGTTTCTCTTCATCTCCGGTAAATCCCAGCTCAAAAACATTAGACTTATAGTTATCCCTTACTTTGCTGATAGGACCTTCCAGTATACACTTGGATTTATTGATCAGTGTAATATAATCACAAAGTTCCTCAACCGACCCCATATTGTGTGTAGAAAAGATTATGGTGGATCCCTTCTCTTTCATGTTCAGAATCTCTTTTTTCAATAAATTAGTATTGATGGGATCAAAACCACTGAAAGGCTCGTCGAATATTAACAGTTCCGGTTCATGAAGGATAGTGACAATGAACTGGATCTTTTGTTGCATTCCCTTGGAAAGATCTTCTATTTTCTTATCCCACCAGGGAGCGAGGTCGAATTTTTCAAACCATTCCTTCAGTTTTTTCAAAGCTGTATCTTTTGGCACCCCTCTTAATCTGGCCAGATACAGAGCCTGTTCTCCGGCTTTCATTTTTTTATACAACCCACGCTCTTCAGGCAGATATCCAATATGCGCGACATCATCGGGTTTTAGAGGACGACCTTTGAATGTGAGAGTGCCTTTATCCGGTATTGTTATCTGGTTGATGATTCTTATCAGTGTTGTTTTTCCTGCCCCGTTTGGGCCCAGTAATCCAAAAACACTACCCTGTGGTACGCTAATGCTTACATCATTGAGAGCAAAGAAATTGCCAAATTTTTTTTCAATGCGGTCAGCTTTAAAAATTTCCATAGTAGAATGGTTGCATTTACTTTATTATCAGTGCTAAAAATAAGTAATTCCAGAACATAAAAAGCCCAATACCTGTTTATTCTTTCAACAATTTTGAGCTTTAATTTGATTAATGGGGCAATTGATCTATTTTCTTAAGAAAATAAATTGTTTTCAATCGATAAATATATGAAATTATTCAAAATAGCTTTTCATTTTCTCAAAGAAATTCTTTTCTGATTTATCAGGAGCAGGTTCAAAATTCTCAGATTCCTTCATCTTTTCAATGAGTTTCGCTTCTTCTTTTGATAGTTTCTTTGGGACCCAGACATTAATGTTGACCAACAAATCACCCTTGCCGTACCCATTCACATCCGGCAGTCCTTTTCCTCTTAGTCTCAATATCCTGCCGGGTTGAGTACCTGCGTCAATTTTTATTTTAACCTTCCCGTCAACCGTTGGTACTTCAGCTGCCGATCCCAATGCAGCCTGCGGGAAACTTAGAAACATGTTGTAAAACAAATCATTTCCATCCCTGACGAGTTCCGGATGTGGTTCCTCAGTAATGATAACCAGCAAATCTCCGTTAATTCCCCCACGGCGTGCTGCATTTCCTTTTCCGCTAACTGTCATCTGCATTCCTTCTGCAACGCCGGCTGGTATATTAACAGAGATTATCTCCTGATCCTTTACTATTCCTTCTCCGTGGCAGGTTGAACATTTATTGGTAATTATTTTTCCTTCTCCGCCGCAGTTCGGACAGGTAGTTGTTGTTTGCATCTGTCCCAGGAAGGTATTTGAAATCCTGGTTACCTGGCCTGTTCCATGACACATGGAACAATCGCTGTAGGAAGAGGCATCTTCTGCGCCTGTACCGTTGCAATCTTTACAGGAAACATATTTATTTACTCTCAGCTTTTTTTCAACGCCATTGGCGACTTCCTTTAGGTTAAGTTTTACTTTGACTCGCAGGTTTGATCCCTTATGGACGCGTCTGCCACGTTGACTGCCGCCACCGAAGCCGCCAAAACCACCAAAACCGCCACCAAATATGTCGCCAAAATGAGAAAAGATATCTTCCATGGTCATTCCACCACCACCAAATCCACCTCCGGCTGAACCGCTGACACCAGCATGTCCGAATTGATCATACCTGGCTCTTTTCTGGTCGTCACTCAGCACTTCATAGGCCTCAGCAGCTTCTTTAAATTTTTCCTCTGCAGTTGAATCTCCCGGATTTTTATCCGGATGAAATTTGATGGCCTGTTTCCGGTAAGCCTTTTTGATCTCTTCTTTGGTAGCGCTCTTTGTTATTTCAAGTACTTCGTAATAATCTCTTTTAGACATGTTTTTTCTTTTCTTTTTATGAATCATCTGCCTGGATACAGAATCAATAGCAGATGTAATTTTTTATATGTCTGGTACAGTTGTGATAACTTTAAATTTAAGCTATTTGTCACATAATCATTAACCTGGAAAAAAGATGAATAATTTCAAAGGATAATATGCGAAAAGCTTGCCCTTTTATTCACCTACAACAACTTTTGAAAATCTGATCACTTTTTCGTTTAAGAAATATCCTTTCTCTATTACGTCAACAACTTTTCCTTTCAGATCTTCTTCCGGGACCGGAATTTTTGTCAGTGCTTCATGCTCATCTGTGTCAAATTCTTTATGAAGCGCATCGATTTCCTTTACTCCTTTCTGGTTAAGGAATTCTTTGAATTTTGCATATATTAAATGCACGCCTTCCTTAATGGCTACTATGTCACTGGCTTCATCAACGGACTTAACTGCCCGGTCAAAATCATCCACTACCGGTAAAAGACTAATCAAAATATCTTCTCCGGCTGATTTTGATAATTCCATTTTTTCTTTCAGAGTGCGTTTCCTGTAATTGTCAAATTCAGCAGAAAGCCTGACATATTTATCCTTCAGCTCCTGCACCTGCAGCTCAAAATCTGCAAGTTTTGATTCCATATCATTCACCTCAGTGGCTACATTATCAGCTTCCTCTTTTGTGCCATTATCTTCAACATGGTTGTTCTTTATTTGCTCTTCCTCAGGTTGATGATTTGGATTGGCTTCCTTTGTTTTATTATTCACGTTGTCTTTTCTTTCTTTTTCGTTGTTCTTTTGTTCAGTTTTATGCTGATTGTTCTTTTCTTCTTTTGTGTTTTTAACTTTCCTGGTCATAAATTAAAATTGTTTTAATTTCCACATCAATTACTTCTGCATTAAACTGCTGCAAATAAACAAATATTTTGCCAATTGAAAGAGAGACGACAATTTGTCAGAATTTAAAAGCCTATTATTTATTGTATTCTCCTTCTGTAATATTTTTAGTTCACTAAAACAAAATCAAACAGGTTTGAATACAGAAGTGTTCTGGATTTTTTGTTGATGCATATTTGAAACCTGAAATCAATAATTGCAGGTTTATGAAATGCGTTTTATTTCTGCTCCCAGCCGGGCAAGACGGGTATCAATTTCCTGATATCCCCTGTCAATTTGTTCAATATTATGTATTGTACTTGTTCCGCCAGCTGACAGAGCAGCTATAAGCAGAGCCACGCCGGCTCTGATATCCGGGGAGGTCATGGTGGTTGGTCTCAAACGGTACTGGTTATTAAGCCCGATTACCGTGGCACGATGAGGGTCACAAAGAATAATCTGTGCGCCCATGTCAATAAGCTTATCGACAAAGAAAAGACGGCTCTCAAACATTTTCTGGTGTATTAATACACTGCCTTTTGCCTGTGTGGCGACAACAAGTATTACGCTTAACAGATCGGGTGTAAGGCCTGGCCAGGGAGCATCGGCTATGGTCATTATTGAGCCATCGATAAAGGTCTCAATTTCATATTCCTGCTGCCTTGGAATTTTAATGTCATCACCAATCTGTTCAATGGCAATACCGAGTCTTCTGAATGAGTCAGGTATAATTCCAAGATTGTTGTAAGCTACATCCTTGATGGTAATCTCAGAATGAGTAAGTGCAGCCATACCAATAAAACTACCTATTTCAATCATATCAGGCAGAATCGTATGTTCACATCCTGAGAGACTATCGACACCTTCAATATTCAGCAGGTTCGATCCAATACCTTCAATCTTAGCGCCCATAGCAACAAGCATTTTGCAGAGTTGCTGGACGTAAGGCTCACATGCAGCATTATATATGGTTGTTTTGCCTGGTGTTAAAACTGCTGCCATTAATATGTTTGCGGTTCCGGTTACTGAGGCCTCATCAAGCAGCATGTAGGTGCCCTTCATGTTATCTGCTTCTACCCTGTAGAAGTTATCCAGATGATTAAATGAAAAACGTGCACCTAGTTTCTGTAAACCTGAAAAATGAGTATCTAATCGTCTTCTGCCAATTTTATCTCCGCCGGGACGTGGAATAAATGCTTTGTGGAACCGGGCGAGCAAAGGACCAATGATCATAACCGAACCGCGTAAGCTTGCTCCTTTTTCTCTGAAATCATCTGTTGATAAATAATCAATATCAATATTCCCGGCTTCAAAGAGATAGGTTCCGGGAGCTTGTTTGTCAACCCTGACTCCAAGACTTTTCATCAGATCAATCAGGTTTATAACATCTCT
>DASQZP010000048.1:0-2455 GCA_035638655.1 Bacteroidales bacterium | reverse complement strand
CGATCGGGCAAATCCGGAAAGTCCCGAGCGTAGTCGCAGGTCAGTTTGTCCCAAAACCAGAGCTCACTATCAATGCTCAGGGCTTCTTGTAACAGGGCCAGGGAGATGATATGGCTATCGGGTAATTTGGGTGGGTTCGGATAAAATTGCAGATTTCCCCGATCATTTAACTGATCGGCCAGAGTAAGTTTGACGATGGGTAAAATTTTATCGAAATTAGATTTCAAGTCATGCCTGTGTCGTGTATTTTTGTGATAATTAATACATATAAGATATTGAATATCATTCACTTGCATGGCTTTTTTTTATTATTTTTACCAAAAATTACAACCGCACAACGCGTTATTATAATTTAATAAGAATTAAAGATCTCCAGCCGACTGTTTCACAAAATCGGATTATTCACTAAAATCTTTCTTGAGAAGGATAATAATACTCTTTCAATTTTAACTTTCTCCATAATAAATTAACTCTACCATTTATCATCCAGGAATATTAAAATGTATTCCTGATATTTAAAACATAAGATATCTATTTGATGAGAAGAGGGTATTAATTATAAGTGAAGTAGTGATTTATTGAGGGGGAAAATGTTAAGATTAAGAGCGGGCTATTACATCGATGAAATATATTTTGGATTATGGAAATATCTTAGTTCTGACGCAGATTTATTGAGAGAGTATTTCTTATCAAGTTCAATACAAACAGGGATTAAAGATGAAAATAATTACTTGCATAAGATCATTGATCAATTGCCTAACGGAAACGACGATGATGAAATCTTACGGGAAAAAACGAAACAGCTTTATGACAATTTCTTTTCAGGTCTAACTTATTTTGAAATAGATGGATTAAGTACTTCAGGGACGAAAGATGAAATTGATCCTATTGTAGGTGTTTGTTATAACTTGTTATCAAGAGGCTATCCTACACGAGCCCCATTAAAAGTCGTAGAATATTTCCTTAATAAAAATTTTAAGGAATATTATTTAGGTCCCGAACCAAGAGATAATTATGGTATTAAATATGTTCTGTATGATTCATTATGGGATTCTATTAAAGTTAAAGATGTACTGAATATAATTCTCAAACAAATTCCTTCCGATTCTGAATATCTTGCGGAAAACTGTGGTTTGGGGTTATTTCAAATATTTGAAAGCCTAAAAGATCTTACATCAATAGCTTATATTCAGAAATCGATTTTGGCTGCTTTAATTACTCAGACAATTTCCTTAGATAAAAGTATAATCTCCCTTTATATAAATGAGATAAGTAAGGAAATATCCGATTTAGCAATATCAGATCTCAATGATTTGTTATTTCATTTATTTCGACTTAGAGAAGCAGATGAGATTGCACCCAAATTAGAATTACGTGATGAGTTAAAACATACTGATCTCGCGTTAAACTTTACCCGGGAGAAGATATCGCATCCTTTAAGTTTAGAAATAAAATCTACTTATGTTAATCAGAATGCCCATACAAGCTTTTTTACGACATCAAAAATCAGGTACAAAGAATTAGGAACTCAAAACACTCAGGATGAAAATCAGGAATTTAAGTTTCATTATAAGGAGTCTGAAGAATCCTTAATATATTTTCTGCAAAACTTGCTCAGAAAAAAGGAATTTTGGCCCGGTCAGTTAGCGATCATTAACAGAGCACTGCAGGGTAAAGATATCATCGGCCTTTTACCGACTGGTGGTGGTAAATCATTAACTTATCAATTATGCGGCCTGTTGCAACCGGGTATTACCATTATTATAGATCCTATTAATTCGTTAATGCATGATCAATACGAAAAATTATGTGATAATGGCATTACGAATTCCGCCTATATGAATTCTTTGAATAGTTATAAATATGAAGATTATCGATCAAGAGTAAGTAATGGTGAATTCCTTTTTTTTCTGATATCTCCTGAAAGATTTTACATGAATAAATTTCGGGAAACGCTTCAGAGTACACGTGAAAATAATTATTATTTTAGTTATGGAGTTGTGGATGAAGCACATTGTGTTTCGGAGTGGGGACATGATTTTCGGCATGTTTACCTGGGACTTGCTGATAATATGAGAAGATTTTGTTCAACTCACGAAAATTCGGATTTGACAATTTTTGGCTTAACGGCTACTGCATCATTTGATGTATTAGCTGATGTTCAGAGAGAGTTAGTTTTGAGTGAGGACTCCATAATTACCTTACCTCCTAAAGCTATAGATAGGATAAACTTAAAGTTTGAAATTAATGAAGTTATTATTCAGGATTCCGACCCTAAAATACAGGAATATATAAATAATGCGATAAATATTACTGAGGAAATAATAGGACCAAATGAAATAGATAATGATAAAGTTGAGGAGAGAAAGAAAGATTTACCATCATATTGGGCTATTGAAAATATTATAGGTCGTTTTAAATATCCCAGAATTAAAAAATTTGCCGAGCAATTACC
>DASQZP010000047.1:0-2376 GCA_035638655.1 Bacteroidales bacterium | reverse complement strand
TCATAAAGAGCTGTTACCTCTGCTTCATCAGCCTCACCCTCGTTATAGAAATCCAGCATTACCTGCACATCTTCCACCCGTGTATGGATCTCTTCATAGGCATTCGTCCACTGCTTGACAGAAGAGATGCGCTTCATCTGTTTTTCAGCTTCCTTCGGATCATCCCAGAAGTCAGGAGCCTGTGTTTTTTCTTCTTCCTGTTCGAGTAATATTAATTTTGCATCGACGTCAAAGATGCCTCCTCAGAGCTTCTTCCCGCTCTTTCAACTCTTTTATCTGCTCGTTTGTAACCATTTATTGTGTTTAGTTTTTAAATTGTTAAAATGAATCCCAAAGTTAACAAAATATTTGCAATGGCTGAAATACAATCTGAGTCTGGTCGTCACATATTATTGAGATGACCCAGGTTCCGGACAGGTTGCACAATGCATAAGAACAAGCACGACAGAAAAATAAGAAAGTAACTTGCTATTAACAAAAATAAAATTGTATCTTTGCAGCCACTAAAAAACGTAGGTTTAATTTAATTAACAAAAAAGAGTATGCCTGTAAAAATCAGACTTAAAAGACAGGGTAAGAAAAGATACCCTTATTACCACATTGTGGTAGCTGATAGCAGGGCGCCACGGGATGGCAAATTAATCGAAAGAGTTGGTACGTACAATCCCAACACTAATCCTGCTACTATCGATATTAATTTCGAAAGTGCATTGAATTGGTTGCAAAAAGGCGCTCAACCTACAGATACATGTAGAGCTATCTTATCTTACAGAGGCGTTTTATACAAAAAACACCTGATGGAAGGCGTTAAAAAAGGCGCTTTCAATGAAGAAGAAGCTGAAAAGAGATTTGAAACCTGGATGAAGGAAAAAGAAGCCAAGATTCAGGCAAAAATTGACAAGCTCAGCCAGAGCAAGAATGACGCGATGAAAGAGCGCCTGGAACGCGAAGCCAAAGTGAACGAAGCCAGGGCTGCTGAGATTGCCAAACAAAATGCTGTAAAGGCTGCTGAAACAGAAGGAAAGCAGGGAGAAGCTGCCGCCGAAGAAGCTGCAGAAGAAACAACTGCTGAAGAAGGTGAAGCTACCCAGGAAAACGAAGAGACAAAAGCTGAGTAATTTTAAGATATCAGTCCTTACGCAATAATTTTACCGGTATGAAACAGCTACCTGACAAAACTGGTTGTTCACTGGGCGGAAGGCTTACAAAAACACATGGCTTTAACGGTGAATTGATCTTAAGATCAGTTCAACCTCTTCCTGAAAGTATTGAAGAAACGGAATTTGTTTTCATTGATATCAATGACGGACTTGTTCCGTTTTTTCTTTTATCGGCCCGGCTTACAGACGAAACGTGTGCGATCATTCAACTCGAAGATACAGAAAATGAAGAACAGGCGGAAAGACTTATAGGATATGAGGTATATCTGCCGGCTGGCCATAGTAATAAAAAACCCGAATCCGGTAAAGAGAACTATTCAGGCTTTCAGATAATTGACAAAGTTCTCGGTGACATAGGAATTGTCAATGATTTTCTCGAAATTCCGGGAAATCCCCTCTTACAAACTGAATACAACGGTAGCGAATTATTGATTCCGTTCAATAAGAATGTTGTGCAAAAAATCAGTAACCGAAAAAAACAAATCAGGATAAAGCTGCCTGAAGGGTTACTTGATTTAGCCTGATCTCATTTAATGCATCTCTTTCACATCCTCCTGTTTCTCGAACTCACGAATCCTTTCTTTCCAGTCTACTGCCTCTTTAAACACATTCCGGAAATAATCCAGTCGCGCGATATCAAAATAATACTGGTGTACCGCATTATTTACATGTCCCAGTATATCAATGTCATTAAACCGGATCTGGACTGGTGAAAAATGTTTAAATGACCGATTGCTATCTTCCATTTTTCTGTAATTTTAACTTTAAAAGGTAAAAAATTGTGAAGCTTTTGCAGCACCGAAAATATTTTTTCGTCTATAGAGAAATCATTCACTAAAATTTAACGATCATGAAATACATGAAATCACTTATTACCGCATTAATCCTTGTTCCACTGTTTTCATTTGCAATGATAACCAATGTACAGGACGACAATGTTAAGCAGGCAAGAGATGTACCTTCTTTCAGCAGCATTTCTCTTTCAATTGCAGCAGATGTACACCTCAAACAGGGGGCAAAACAAGAGGTAATTGTTGAAGGGGACAAAGATGTACTGGATGTGCTTAAAACTGAAGTACAAGGTAAGACCCTGAAAATTTATCTGGATAAATGGTTTATGAGTTCCTACAAAAAGGTTACCATTTATATTACTGTACCTGAAATTGATGGACTTAAAATTACCGGGTCCGGAAATATTACTGCTGAAACTCCCGTG
>DASQZP010000046.1:0-2074 GCA_035638655.1 Bacteroidales bacterium | reverse complement strand
GAGAAGTAAGAAGAATACTTAAATGAATTCCACTTTGCTGATTATGTTCCTGTTATAAAACAAATACCCGCCGGACATACAGACATGAGGGATTTGTAACAGATTAAAATTAATAATATGAAAAAAAAGTATAAGGTTCATGCCGGTTATCTGCTTTTGATTTTCCTGACAGGATTATTTTTATACATGTTTGAAGGACAAATACTGGCACAGTACAAGCCTGATACCATCTATCATATTTATCAGTTTCCAAAAAATATGATTCCCCGGATTGACGGTGATACTTCAGACTGGGAAAATGTACCCGAGAGTTATGTTATAGGTTCTGATCAGCTGAGGGATGATGAGAAGATTCATCCAGGTATTGACAGGTCATCGATCGATGTCAGAGTCAAAGTGGGATGGGTAGCCGGTCTCAACAGGCTTTATTTTTTGTATGAAGCTTATGACGATTACTGGGATTTTGCGCGCCCGGATCTTCATAATGATACATACGAAGTTGTCGTTGACGGAGATCTTTCCGGGGGTCCGCTGATTGACCAAACACATCATAAGGTTTGGACAGCTGATGCTGTCGGTGAGGGAAGAGCAAAGGTTGACAAAAGAATTGACCTGGAAGAACAGCACTGGTCCTTCCATGGTGTTCAGGCTCAGAATTATCATATTTTTACTCCCGCTCGTGGAAAAGACTGGGCAATGGCCTGGGGCGTGCAACCCTGGGACAAGGAACTGCCTTATGCCAATATTGCGTATAATTATAATTTTGATCCGGGACAATCAGGCAAGCTGATCATGGAGTTTTACATAACACCCTTTGATTATGCAGGGGTCGAAGGCCCTCAACGTTCAGTTGAATCTATACTGAAAGAAAACAAGCTGATTGGTCTTTCCTGGGCTATTATCGATTATGATGATGTAAACAAGGAACACAATAACGGATTCTGGAACCTGTCAAACCACCATACCATGTATGGAAACGCCTCACAACTTTGTCTTTTCAGACTTGATCCCTTGCAGGAAAAATTTCTGAAGGGTATTAAAGCTTTCTGGACTTTCAAAATTGTGGATATGGATCGGAGATTGGTTGCCTTTAAAAACCGATCAACCGGGAAAATCAACAGCTGGCACTGGGATTTTGGTGACGGAGAAACGTCTGATGAACAAAATCCCATTCATCAGTATAAAGAGGGTGGCGATTATGTAGTAGTATTATATGTGGATGGCCCGGAGGGAAAATCCAGATTTTCAAGAGTTTGGGATGTTTCCGTAAAATAATTCTTTTGTCGTCATAAGAGACTATGTATGTGATATATATTCTCTATGCCTCTGAATATTAACATTCAATAAAGCTACTTATCAAATTTTAAATTGTAAAATTACTCTTTAATCAAATTAATATGAAGGTATTCGCAAATATATCAGTGCTTGCAGGATGGTTGTTTTTAACAGGATATATTTTTCTGTTATCATCCTGTTCCGATGGTCAAAATGAATCAGTAAGTAGCCCGGACGGAAAGATTACTGTTGAATTTGCAATAAATAGCAATGGTCAGCCACAGTACAAAGTGGATTATAATGATACTGTAGTGTTGAATGAATCGCCTCTCGGAGTCATCAGGAAAGATGCTGATTTCAGTACCAGGCTTTCACTTGCTTCTGTTTCAGGTACCGAAAAGGTAAATGAAGACTATACTATGCCTGCAGGCAAAAAGGGCAAGTATTCCTATAGAGCTAATCGAAAGATTTTTCATCTGAAGAATTCCGGAGGTCATAAGATGGATATCATCTTTCAGATAAGCAATGATGGAGTAGCATACCGCTATGAATTTCCGGAAAAAGACACCAGTTTGCATCACATTACTGGTGAAAGATCTGGTTTTGCTTTTCCTGAAGGAACCATCGCTTTTATTCAGCAGATGGATGCTTCCAAAACCGGATGGTCAAAAACGCAACCTTCCTACGAAGAATATTACGACATTGGCGTGGGTATAGATACGCTTCGTTATCATGATGCCGGCTGGGTATTGCCTGCACTTTTTAACAATGGTAATTACTGGGTTTTAATTTCAGAAAC
>DASQZP010000045.1:0-2354 GCA_035638655.1 Bacteroidales bacterium | reverse complement strand
ATAACTTAATATTAAAAAAAATGCAATTATTATTAACTTATTGCGTTTATGCATTATAAAATAATTTTTTATATTTAAAATGTTACTTCTGTTCCTGAAATATTATAATAACCTGTGATAATTATAGTATATACATACATTAGAATGCGTTTTCCCCTTCACATAAAAATTCAACAAACTTCTATTTACAATGAACATAACAAAATTAGAGTTCTTTAAATAGAAATGTCCCTAACAATCTCGTCAATTAAGGATTAAAAATAGGCAAGTTTCTGTAATTTTCCTGAAGTTTCAATTTTATAATTTTTTGGCTATTTTAACAAATTCAGTATTTAAATATTAAATACCTCATGAAAATTACTAAATATAGTTGTCTTCTGTTTTGTTTATTCGTTGTATTCTCTGATGTTTCAGCATATACCATTAAAAAATTGGGTATTGAAAACGGATTGTCAAATGATAATGTAATCAGTATTTCGCAGGACCGGCAAGGTTTAATCTGGATTGCTACAAAAGATGGTTTAAACCGGTTTGATGCGAATACTTTTAAGGTTTTCAAAAACTCGGAGGCAAATCAAAATTCAATTTGGAGCAATGTTTTAAACTGTGTTTATGCCGATCCTAATGATGATGTTGTTTGGATTGCCACAGAGAAAAACGGGTTGGATGCATATAATTATAAAACGAAGACTTTTACTCATTATGAGCATGATTATAGTGGCCAACAGCAGAATAGTCTTGCTGCAAATGGTATAACTTACATTACCGGTGACGGTAAAGGCAATCTGTGGCTGGCCACTTATATGGCAGGAATCGACTATTTCAATAAAAAAACCGGAATATTTACCCATTACAATCAGTCGAATGTTAAAGGTTTGGTATCAAATTATAACTGGTATGTGATGCCAGATTCCAATGACAGGATTTATGTTGGGCATGTTACAGCCGGTTTAAGTATTATCAATCTCCGGACAAGAACAGCAGTTAACTTCATGCATGATCCGGATGATCCAAATTCACTCCCGGATAATACAGTCACCTGTATTTTTAAAGATTCACAACAACATGTTTGGGTTGGAACAAGGAACGGACTGGCATTATTTGATCCTGAAACTTCTCGTATGGTCAATTTTATGCATGATCCTGATAATCCAAATTCTTTGTCCTACAATTTTATTGAAAGTATTATTGAAACAAAGGATTCCAAATTATGGATAGGTACTGAAGGAGGCGGGATTAATATTCTTGATATGCAAGATTTTTCCGGAGAGATTACACCTGAAAATGTTCATTTTAGCCATATACATGAAGGAGTTACTTCCAATGGCTTATCAAGTGCTTCAGTCCAAACGCTTTTACAGGATTCTTTTGGAAATATCTGGATTGGTGGGTATGGAACAGGTGTTAACTTTATACCTAAGAAAGAACCATTTTTTAAAAAAATAAGCTACCTACCCCTGATTGGAAACACCAATAGTCTGGCAAATAAATCAGTTCCCGGTCTCTGCCTTGATAATCAGGATAATATCTGGGCGGCAAATAGTGCCGGAGGTATTTGTATTTATCGAAATGGGGAAAAAATCAAACAATTCAACCATATCAATAATGATCCTAAACCGCTTAATGTTTTAAGTGTTTACCGGGATCATAATAACAATATCTGGATTGGTGCAGATGATGGAAGGATATATAAATATGAGTATAAAAAAGGTAATTATTGGCGTCTGAAAATTTTCCAGAATCTGGAGAACATACCAATTTATAATTTTTTTGAAGATTCCAGGCAAAATTTGTGGATGAGCACGGATATCGGATTATATGTTTATAATCTGCGTACTAAAAATTCAAATATATACACTGTCAATAATTCAGATCTAATGGATAATAATGTGAGAGCTGTAGAAGAAGACGGAAATGGCAATATCTGGGTCGGAGCCCTGGGAGGTGGACTCTGTGTTTATGACAAAAATTTTAATTTGTTATACGACTACGGTAAGAGCTACAGCTTTTATTCAATAACTGATATTTATAAGGATTCGAAAAACAGAATGTGGGTAGGTAGTCAGAACGATCTCTTTTTATTTAAGGATTATACACAGGATGGTATAATAAGAATAGGTAAAAATACCGGATTAGCAGAAACATCTATCAAGTCTGTCATTGAGGGAAAATCAGCAGATGATATCTGGTTGAGTTCTACAAATGGTATTAGTCACATAGATTTAAATACCATGCATATAAATAATTATAATGTTAATGATAATATTGCGCTGGGTGATTACCTGAATAGCTCAGTCGTGAAAACAAAGGATGGAAAGATCTATTTCGGATCACAGAATGGAATTACATGGTTT
>DASQZP010000044.1:0-2805 GCA_035638655.1 Bacteroidales bacterium | reverse complement strand
TAAATATTCGGTAAGATACGCTCCATCCTGTCCTGTTACTCCTGTAATTAGTGCTGTTTTACTCATTTTAATCTGGTTAATGGATTTGTTAAATATATTTTCTTAATGTTACTTCTGTGTTTATAATTAAAAATGAATCTTTAATATTGGATATATCCCTGATGACATAATTTATTTTTGAAATCATTGACAATAATAACTATTTATACGCTAAAAATTAAGGTTAGTATCCCTGTAATAAATGGCTTTTTGATCAACTTAGGAATTTTGAAGGTAAAATCGCAATAATTTCGATTAAAATCATTTAGAGATGTTTTGATCCGGAATGAATAAGGGCTTGAGAAAGTTATTAATAGTAAATTCATGTATTTCAACTATATAAGCTTATTATTTTGTTATGCAGGTGTATATTAATTATGACTGTCGGGAGGGGGCTGTGCGATGGGAATAATGTTTTAGGAACATAATACGATTCTCATTATGTTTATTCTGAATTTTATTATCTTTTTAATAAACTGGCAACTCATATTATACCCTGATTATGCAAAGAAATGTAACCCGATAGTATTTCCGGGATGTGGGTGATAATGGATTTACCTAAAACGTTAATGTAAATACAGTTTCCTGGTCAGGAATAGAATTGGCACTGATTGTTCCGTTATGCAGTCGCAGTATTTGTCGGGAGAGACTAAGGCCTATTCCTGAACCGCTTGGTTTGGTGGTGAAAAACGGTATAAAAATTTTATCAAGCACCTCTTTAAGAATGCCCTGGCCATTATCCACAACCTGCATGGTTACACGTCCGCGTTTATTCAGAAAGGCTTTCAGCTCAATCCTTCCGTTTTCCCTGCCTTCCAGTGCATGAATCGAATTCTTTATCAGATTGATCAACACCTGTTCGATTAATTGTTCATCAGCATATATTTCAAGGCTTTCCGGCTCTACAGCGACAAAAAATCCGAGTTTGTTTTTGGCAATTTCTTCTTCCATAAGCAGCGAAATATTTCGGAACAGATTACTTATCGCTGAGATTTTGAAATTCGGTTTGGGTATTCTGGTCAGGTTCCTGTATGTATTTACGAAATGTAACAGCCCCGTACTTCTTTTATTAATGGTTTGCAGGGCCTGTTGAATTTCCTGAACAGTTTCCACATCCAATACCTGTTCATCACCATCATCGGGACTATAGACATTCCTTAGCATGATATCCAGTGTAGAAGAAAGTGATGCGATAGGGGTTATGGAATTCATGATCTCATGTGTGAGCACGCGGATCAGTTTTTGCCAGGCCTCAGTTTCCTGTTCCTCCAGGACATTTTGAATATTATTGATAGTTGTCAGGATGATGAGTTTGTCCTTAATTTTAAACTCGGTGGCATGTACAGCAAGTTGCAGCAGGTCATCTTCTTCCTGCACTTTAACGAGCGTATTTTCTCCGGGATTTATATTCAACAGTGTCTTTACCAGGTCGGGGCTCAGCTTTTCCAGTGTCTTTACGTTCTTAAGTGAACCAATCTGGAAAAGCTTTTTGGCCGCTTTATTGATCATTTCAACGGTACCATCTTTCCTGTAAGCAATAATACTGACATCAATATTTTGAACAATTGATTGCAGGTAGTGGAAATGTTCTTCCTTCTCCGACCTGACGTCCTGAAAATCCTTTATCACATCATTGAAAGCCTTGCTCAGTTCATTGAATGAGGAACCCATTCCTTCAATCTGGAATGTTCTGGTAAACTCCGAAAACCTGATTGATTCAAGAAATCCGGCCAGGTCCCTGTTCGTTCTGTCAACATATCTGATCATTGAATAAACCTCAAAAATGATGATGACGCCAACAAGAACAGGGGTTAACTGATAACTTGTCCCCAGGGTGTAGAAAAACAGGAATATTGTCAGTGAAAGTAACAATACCCTTAACAGAATATTGATCCTGAAATTCTTATAAATCATACTTTTCCATTCTTCGGTACAAGGAGGTCCTGGTCAGACCAAGCTCACTTGCAGCTTGTGTTATATTGCCCTGATATTGTTTCAGTACTTTGGTAATGATGTTTTTCTCTACTTCATCAAGATTGTATGTTTCGAGTTCCAGCTCACTCGTTTTTTTTGAAGGTGGAGACAGCAGAAAATCGTCGGGTTCAAGCATGGCAGAATCACTCATAATAATCGCACGTTCAATAGCATGCTGCAGCTCTCTGACATTACCGGGCCAGTGGTACATGTTAAGCTTTTTTATGGCAGCAGGGCTGACTCCTCTGATAACTTTCTTGTATTTTTTGGAATATACTTTCGTGAAGTGTTCAGCCAGTAAAGGTATATCACCGGTACGTTCGCGAAGTGGAGGCAGGATTATTTCCACTGTATTTATGCGGTAAAGCAGATCCTGCCTGAATGCACTATCATTTACCATCTGGTGAATATCATTATTTGTGGCACAGACCAGTCGTACATCTATTTCTTTTGGCTTATTGGCGCCTACCCGGGTTACTTCCCTTCTTTCAATTACTGTGAGTAATTTTGTTTGTAAAGGCATGGACAGGTTCCCTATTTCATCCAGGAAAAGTGTACCTCCACTGGCTATTTCAAATCGTCCGGCTTTTTCTTTTTTTGCATCGGTAAATGCTCCCCTTTCATGACCAAAGAGTTCACTCTCAAAAAGTGTTTCACTGATTGATCCAAGATCCACACTGATAAAGACTTCGTCCTTTCTGAGTGAATTTCTGTAAAGAGCACGGGCAACGAGTTCTTTTCCGGTTCCGTTTTCTCCCAGGATGAGTACATTCGCATCTGTTGCAGCAACTT
>DASQZP010000043.1:0-2073 GCA_035638655.1 Bacteroidales bacterium | reverse complement strand
AGGTCTGCTATCTGTCAAAGAACTGTGGGTGAACATCCATTACCCAGCTACGGCTCGGTAGCTTAAGTGAAGCGCGCAGTGCGGACCCGCATGCTGCGTGCTGTGGGGGCTGAGGGAGAAAAACCCTCAGCTACCCGATTAGATGAAAGTTAATTATTACAACATTTATTGACTCACAATTTCTTCTATTAATAAATAAGTCAATTCCTTATCATCTGAAACAACAATGTTCTCTTTGTAATTATGTTGAATAAATACTTCAACAGTGTCATTTTCATCTATATCTAATGATTTTAGTATATTTGCCATAGGGGATTTAGGTGAAATAAAAAATTCCCTAGAATAAGTTTCATTAGATGATACAATTATTATAATGATTTGTATCTCTTCTTTAATATTTTCAAAATGTATATTTAAATTTAAATCATATATAGCCGATCTGCTGCTGTTCCAGCTTTGATTCTCCACCCAAAAATCATTTTTAGGATCATAAATTATTTCATCGAACATTATTTTTATTTTTTCTTTTGAAGGAACTGATTGTGACATAGTTAAGATTATTTTTGATTTTGTTGGAAAAGAGTTTTCTATTTTTTCAATCCTTTCATCTCGGGCACTTTTTTTTTGAGATTTCAAAAATTGTATTTGTTTATTAGAGAAATATAAAAAAACAGCTAAAAGGGCGCAGATTACACCTAAAAATATAGTAACCAACTTAAAAAATTCGTGTGTTTTTGTTAAAGATTCAATTGAAGTCCACCATGCAAGCATAATTTATCTTTTCCTTTTATTCATTTTTCCATCGAAAAGTTCACCAGACAACAAAAGCTACCGGCTTTTGTTGTCTGGTGAAACGTCATGTTCGGTTCTCAGTTATTTGAATTCTTCGAAAAACGGGTAGTTAACCTCAAATGTTTTTATAGGCTTCAAACCTAGTTCTAAACGCTCAAACATCTCTATAAGTTTCTCACCATCAATAATTTCGATTGGTGGAGCACCATCTCGTCTTGACTCTTTTTTTGCATCTAATGTGAAAAAACCCGTTGTGATGAGTATCCCTTTGTCGGCGCGGCCCATCATAGCACCCCTAAAGTCCCGTATTTGCGATGCAGAAACATTCCCTTGATATCTTTTGCATTGAAAAAGCACATTAAAACTAACAAAAGGATTTACCTCTAAGATACCATGGCCATCAATGCCGCCATCTCCGCTTTTGCCAGTAACTTTCACCTGTGCGAAACCCGATTCCCGGAGAAGCCTCTGGCATATACGCTCAAAACCAGAAGCAGAAAGTGATTTTAGGATATTTAAAAGTTCAGTTCTATAATTTACTGATTCCTGCAAGCTTTCTTTTTCGCCGACATCATCAGTTTCTTGAGTAGTTGTTTCATTCTCCCCTTCTTGCACCCCCGTGCCTATGCCCATCCATTGTTTTCGAGTTTTGTATAGCTCAACCAAATCATCTTTTGACAAATCGGTGTTAAAACCTTTCTCTGTGAGACTCCAGACACCTCTTTGTGAAGAGTCTATAAATCCGATTTTTACAAGGACCATTCTCGCCCAATGGATCTGATTTTTTATCCTCGACTGGCCGCTTTGAATAAGGTCTTCTAATTCATCATCAGATATGCCCATTTTTTCAATTACCACATCTGTTACTTCTAATGATCTGCCTGATCCTCCCAACTCTCTGAGGACTTCGATAATTGGATTAATAAAACGGAAGTGTTGCGGAAGTTTTTGATTAGTCATTTTTTACACCTTTTTTGAAACCGAACGTGAAGTTCACCGGAAACTTTGGAGCGCATCGGAAAAGATTTCCGGTGGAACGTTTTGTTATGACTTTTTTGTTTCTAACTTTTTGGGTAATGCAGAGACGGAATTTGAAGCTGCTTGTCCAGTCATTACAATATTACCTTGATCAACCATCTCTGGCCAATAATAATGTTCGAATCTCTCTAATTGAATTGGGATATCTATCTCTTCGTCAATGCTACATTCACGATATTTTGTGAGTTCAAGAAGACCTTCATATCTCGGCAAATCAGTTACAAGATACGCAATAGGAAAATA
>DASQZP010000042.1:0-3113 GCA_035638655.1 Bacteroidales bacterium | reverse complement strand
CTGGGACCGTAAGTGTTGAAAATCCGCGCCACCTTGATTTTAAGCTTGTGTTGGCGAAAATAATCAAAAAAGAGTGTCTCCGCACAGCGTTTCCCTTCATCATAACAAGAACGGGGACCGATACAGTTTACGTTCCCCTGATAAGTTTCGGGCTGGGGATGAACTGTGGGATCGCCATATACCTCTGAGGTAGATGCCTGAAGGATCTTGGCTTTTATCCGTTTGGCCAGCCCCAGCATGTTGATGGAGCCATGCACATTGACCTTCGTGGTTTGAACCGGATCGTTCTGGTAATGAATTGGGGATGCCGGGCAGGCTAAATTGTAGATCTCGTCCACCTCAAGATATAACGGAAAAGTAATATCATGCCGAAGCAGTTCAAAGTAGGGATCGCCTATTAAATGCTCAATATTTTTTTTGCTTCCGGTATAGAAATTGTCTGCACATAAAACATCGCAACCCTCATTTAGCAGTCGTTCACATAAATGTGAACCGAGAAATCCGGCGCCACCCGTAACCAGAACCCGTTTACGTAAATGCATATCTATCCTTTCTGATTAAATCCTTAATCACTAAAAAACAGCCCGAGCACAGGCATAGCAATTGTCCCAGATATTCGCTTATTATTATGAAATTGTCAACCATACGGTTTATATCCAGCGATTCTCAGCAAGAGAAATATTTGAGGGGTTTGACATCAGCTGGTCGATGATATATGACACCAACATGTTTCCAGCTGTTACAAAGGATTGTCATTAGCTTTCATGAAAAATAGTAAGAAAACAATTTATTAACATTTGATTTTCATAGAATATCATGTTCTGTCGTTGGACATTCATCGTTACCTTTTGAGAAACAGAATATAAGCTTGTAAAAAGGACCGGCGTTAACAATTGGTATGTTCCCATTGAAAATGAATATAACTTAAAGATGGTGGACAGATTAAAACTTTTTCGTAAAATGTATTTAGGAACTCCCTTGAGAAAGCTTCAATTTTTGATTAAAAAACTTACCAAGCACAGAAAATTTCGAAATCAATTATATTGACTGAGCAAAACACAATAGAAAATATTTTTGCAGCTTTAAAAATAAGCGTCCCTATATTGATGGGAATATTTTTATTTTTTACCCCCTTTTCACACACAACGGCCATCAAAGAGATCTGTTTTTACCTTTCTGTCTTTATTATTCTTATTTTAATCACCGTTAAAAAGATTAATTTTTCCTTCAAATCGCCATTTTCACTACCTTTTGCACTCTTTACCGTCTGGGCATTCACCGGCCTTTTTTTTGCTTTATATAATAAGAACAGCATCCATGATTTTTATGCGCATTTACTAAAATATCTGGCCATCTATTATATGATGATTAATTTCTTTAATTCCGGTAAACGGCTTATTGTTTTGTCATGGATTATCATTGTTTCAGCGACTATTTTTTCAATTGGAGGACTAGGCTACTTTTATCCTGTATTGGGAAATAGCATATTAACACAAAGAATGACTTTTCAGGAAACACCAATCGGTATCATCGGCTTTGTGAGCGTATTTGCGCTTCTTCTATCAGTACATCTTCTTCCCAGGACAGGTCTTCTCTATAAGAAAATCCTGCTGCTTATTTCATTCACAGTAACATCTATTGTAACAGTTAGGACGCTATCGTTCGGCACCTTGCTCAGCATGATCCTGTCAATATTGGTATTGTTTCCAAAAAACAAAAAAATCGTGCTTTTTACTTTGTTATTATTCGCAACTATATTGGTATTAGCAATCTTAAACCTTTCAATTGCCAAGACTCGCATGTCCGCAAATTTTATACAAAATAAACTGCAAAATGAAGAAAGAATCAAAATATGGCACACTTACTTTGAAATAATTAAGGATTATCCAATTTCCGGCATAGGATTTGATATGGATGACATGTGGCACGATCAAAACTTATGGGACAAATACTCCGCCAGAATACCCTCTAAATTAAGAACACCCACTAAATGGGTTCCTCACAACATATTACTCAGCATTACTGTGAGACTCGGCCTTGTTGGTCTTGTATTATACCTCTATACAATATTTGTGTTTGTCAGGATGTCCTGGATTGTTATCAAACACGGAAAAGACGATTTTATCAAAAGTTGGGGACTTTGTGTCACAGCGGCCTTTATCGCCTGGTTTATTAAAGGAATGCTTGAGCCGGCGCTAAGTCACGTCCCGGCAATTATCAACTATACCATATTCGCCATGATGACCATTTTGTGGAAACTCAATTCAGGGACTGACTACCAAGTGTTACAGGATGAATAACATACATCGTGGCCTGAGGCTGGCCTTTAATAGTTGTATAACATCTATTTTGGACGAAGCGAATTAGAAGAGGAGTACCTAGATGAATATAAAAAGATATAATAGCACGTATTTTAAACACAAACTATATGATTCATCGATTCGGAAAGCCATTATATCATCCATAGATCATAACCGAATACAAAAACAATATCCCCATCTTCAAACAACTTATGAGACAAAGAAAGATGAATATAAACATAAAATATTGCCGACTTATGAAGAATACATATCGAAAGTATCCAGCGAGATTATGGCGATTTCATTAGAGTTATCAGTCTTTTGCATTTTGATGTGCGACATGATGAGGCCGCAGAAAATAGTGGATTTTGGCTCAGGATTCAGCTCTTATATTTTTCGATCCCTAACCTCAATTGTAAATGAGGATTATCAGCCCACCATATGGTCTGTAGATGATTCTACAGAATGGATAAATAAAACGAAAACATTTATAGCTTCACACAACATTTCTTCTGATAATGTAATAACTTGGGATGCCTTTATTCAGCAAAATTTAGGCCCTTTTGATTTTATATAATACGATCTTGGTGGATTCGAGTTCAGAAAAAAAAATTTAGAACAAATAATCAAATTATGTGGAAAAAATAGAATAATCATTTTTGACGATATGCATTCTGCAGAATTTGGCCGTTATCTTAACAAAATTTTAAAAAAGAGCAATTGTACATGCTTTGACATTCGCTACTACTCGAAAGACAAATTTGGAAGATATTCTAAATTGGCTGTGTTCTAAATATGAAAGATCAAAACAAC
>DASQZP010000041.1:0-6344 GCA_035638655.1 Bacteroidales bacterium | reverse complement strand
ATTGATAATTTAAAAAATACATTAAGCAAAAATGATACATGTTGGTTGATTGTCAATCACTTAAATTCTGCCGAACCCTTAGTGCAAATTAGCAGAGTTATTGAAATGCATCCTCTTTTACAGGAAGATATACTTAACACTGAACACCTTCCAAAATTTGAAGAGTTTGATAATCTTTTGTTTATCACTTTAAAAATATTTGATTTCGATCAGGAAGCATTGAGCCTGAATATTGAGCAGGTTTCATTGCTGCTTGGAGAAAATTTTGTTGTCACTTTCAGGGAATCCGGGAACGATTTTTTTAACCCGTTGTTTGATAGAATTCAGAACAGCATTGGCAAAATAAGGACAAGAAAAAGTGATTATTTATTTTATGCCATTCTTGATTTTATCGTAGACAATTATTATCTGGCTTTGGAAAAGCTTGAAACCATGATAGGGGAGGTGGAGGCAGATCTGATGGATCAGACTACAGATGCTGAATATAATATTCCGGGCATAAGAAAAACATTGATCCCATTGCGGAGAATTATTTTTCCACTTCGTGAGGAACTTAAAAAGATAATGCTTTCAGACAATAAGCTTATAAATAAAGGCATGAGGCCTTACCTTAGTGATGTTCAGGATCATTTACAGCACCTAAGCGAAACAACTGACAGCTTTACTGAAATGGTAGCAAACCTTGTTAATTTGCAGGTTACTAATCAGAATAACAAGATGAATAACATCATGATGAATTTGACAATTGTTGCTACTATTTTCATCCCGCTTAGTTTTCTGGCAGGTATTTATGGAATGAATTTTAAATACATGCCTGAGCTGGACTGGAAATATGGTTATCCGGCTTTCCTGATGCTTGTGTTATTTATTGCCTCAGGTATGCTCTGGTATATGAAAAAGAAAAAATGGTTCTGACAAGGGGGCATTAATCTGTTTTGATGTCTTTAATTTTAAGCTGAAGAGTTACATTGCCCCTGAATTCATTCTCATCAATATTATAACAAATATCAAATGCATACCCGTTGCATATTTTATCATGGTGATGTGCCTGATTAAATGCAATTGCAGGAAAAACAGTATATGGATCTTCTTCCTGTATCAGGTTAAGCTTAAGGTGTTCACGGGCAGCGCCAACCAACCCGCCGGTTCCGTTATCTACTGCATTTTCAGTCAGAAAAACGGGCGCCATATTTCCCGGTCCAAAAGGTTGAAATTGTTTCAGAATCCTGAAAAATCGCTGAGTAATATCACTTAGTTTAATTTCAGTATCTATTTCAACAACGGGGATAAGCATTTCCGGACTAATAGTTTCGGAAACCACTTCTTCAAACCGGCGCTGAAAAGCTTTCAGGTTTTCCTTTTTCATCGTAAGACCTGCAGCATACATGTGACCTCCAAAATTTTCAAGCAAGTCGCTGCATGCATCTATTGCCTGGTAAAGATCAAAGCCGGTCACCGAGCGAGCTGATCCTGTAATATATCCATTCGACTCTGTCAGGATAATAGTTGGGCGATAGTAAGATTCAATTAACCTGGAAGCAACAATTCCGATTACGCCTTTGTGCCAGTCGGAATTATACAAAACAGTTGATTTTCGCGTCTGCATCTCCTGGCTGGCCGCGATCAGATTTTTAGCCTGTTCGGTTATAGTGCCGTCGATTGTCCGCCTGGTGTTGTTAAAATCATTTATTATACTCCCCATGCTGAGGGCTATGTCTTCAGTGTCAGCAATCAACAGTTCCACCGAACTTTTACCTGATTCAATCCTGCCCGCTGCATTAATCCGGGGACCAATCTTGAATACTATGTCGTCAATTGTAATATCTTTCTCCTCAAGACCCGCGATTTTAATAATTGCTTTCAATCCGGTACGCGGATGGTTGTTAAGCTCCTGTAAACCGTAATGGGCTAACACCCTGTTTTCCCCAATAATGGGGACAATGTCCGAAGCAATACTCACAGCAACAAGATCAAGAAAAGGAGTTATTTTTTCTAAGGGAATGTTATTTTTGATGGCATAGGCCTGAATGAGCTTGAATCCGACTCCGCACCCGCTCAATTCCTTGAAGGGATAATTACAGCCTTCTCTTTTAGGATCAAGCACCGCAACCGCATCCGGAATGATATCTCCGGCGGTATGATGGTCACAAATAATAAAGTCGATGCCGCGTTCAGCGGCAAATTTAACTTTTTCAACTGCTTTGATGCCACAGTCGAGTGCTATGATCAGCTTAAAACCATTAAGTGCTGCGTATTCGATGCTCTTGAATGAGATACCATATCCTTCCGAGTAACGATCAGGAATGTAAAAATCGATGTTGTCATAAAGATTCCTGAAAAATGAATACATCATTGACACTGAAGTTGTGCCGTCAACATCATAATCACCATAAATGAGTAATTTTTCCCTGGCAGCAATCGCGTCTTTGATCCTTTCAACAGCTTTTTCCATATCCCGCATCAGAAAAGGGTCATGCAAATCTTTCAGATTCGGGCGAAAAAATGCCCTGGCTTCATCAAAGGTTTTGATATTTCTCTGTGCAAGAAGATTAGCGATGGATCTTTCGATGCCCAAAACTTCCATGAGGTGCTGAACGGTTAATTCATTGCCCTGATCTTTGATAATCCAGCTTTTTACCATTATATATAATATTTTCGTTTTTTTCTGCCTGTATTCTCCTTGTCCTGTGTGCAGAAATTCAGAACTTTACCCTGTCACTGACGGATTGAAAAATCAAATACTGATGCCAGTGCGGCTTTCATGCTGTTTTCAACCTTAGCTACAGGCAGCTCCCTGCCTAGTTCTTTTTCCATAGAGGTTACTCCTTTATCGGTGAAGCCGCAGGGATTTATATGGTTGAAATAGGTTAAATCAGTGTTGACATTCAGCGCGAATCCGTGCATAGTCACATACCTGCTGACACGTACGCCAATTGCGCATATTTTTCTAGCTTTACCGGGAACTGATGCATCGAGCCATACGCCGGTAGCACCATCCAGCCTTGAAGCACTGATGCCATATTCTCCGAGTACTTTTATAATGGCTTCTTCTAGTTTTGATACATATTCTTTTACATGCAAACCAAATTGCTCCAGATCAATTATCGGGTAGCCAACCAGCTGACCGGGACCATGATAGGTAATATCGCCTCCCCGGTTGATTTTATAATAGGTGGCTCCGATTTTCTGCAGAAAGTTATCGTTGATCAGCAGATTATTCTCTGCCCCGCTCTTTCCGAGCGTATATACATGTGGATGCTCACACAGGATAAGATGTCCTCCATAATTCGAATCTAAGCCTCCACCAAGTTTCCTTTCTACTATTTCTTTATGGTATGATTCCTGTTTGTCCCAGGCTTCTTTATAATCAATAATTCCTAAATGATGAAAATCTACTTCCTTTGTCATTTTATTTGGACCTTCAATCTTGTAAATTATTTATTTGTACATGTTTTTCAGCGTTATAAGATGACCGTACCAGCGGACTGCTTTCCACAAAACGAAAGCCCTTTTCGAGTCCTTTTTTTCTGTAATAGTCAAACATTTCCGGTTTAACAAATTCTTTTACAGGAAAATGTACTGAAGAAGGTGCCAGATACTGTCCAATGGTAAGCACATTGCACCCCACAGTGATCAGATCGTCCATAGTAGCTAAAATCTCTTTCTCAGTTTCTCCAAGTCCGAGCATAATACCGCTTTTTGCGGTAACACCATTACAACCTGCAATTTCCTCAATAACTTTCAGGCTACGCTGGTAAGTGGCAGCACTTCTTACATCGGGTGTAAGTCTTTCCACCGTTTCCAGGTTATGTGAAACCACTTCAGCTCCTGCTGAGGCCACTGATTTCACAAGGGTTGTATTCCCTCCAAAGTCCGGGATTAAGGCTTCAATTGTAGTCTCAGGGCTATGGTCCTTAACTTTTTGTATTGTTTCAATCCATATTGAAGCCCCTCCATCGGGCAAGTCATCCCGGTCAACCGAAGTAATTACACAATGTTTTAATTTCATGATGGAAACGGATTCAGCTACTCTTTCGGGCTCGTTTTGATCGGGATCAAGCGGTTTGCCGGTTTTCACGCCGCAAAATCTGCAAGATCTGGTACAGATTTCTCCCAGTATCATAAAGGTGGCAGTGCCTCTTCCCCAGCATTCGCCAATATTAGGACATTTACCACTGGTGCATATGGTATGCAGCTGATGCTTTTCAACCAGGTTTTTAACTTTTGAGTAGTTTTCTCCTGACGGCATTTTCATCTTCATCCAGCGGGGAAGACGTTGTTTTGTTGAATTATATGCTGATGACATCCCTTTCCTTTTTTTACAAAATTAAGGTAATTATTCAAAAAATCAGGTAAAATTAGATATCACACTTCATTTATTCTTTCCATGGATATGCCTGCTTTCAATATATTACAGTCTTACAAAGGTTTGCAACGGGAAGGGTATGCATGTTACGGAACAATTACTAACCCTATCAGTATACTCCGGGAATTGTTTAACTGGCATGACAATCATTTTGACAAAAATTTGAAAAAAAAAACTTCACATGTCAGTAAATGATATACATTTGGCGTCATTTTTTTATGTCGATTATGTCAATAAAATTATCTGTTCAGGCTGTACTAAAGTTTTACTCAAAGGTTGACAGAAAACTTAGTAAAGTTAAAAATCAAACAGGCTTAAGATGTCTACCGGGTTGCGGGCAATGTTGCAATAAGGCTGATTTGGAAACAACCGTGCTGGAATTTCTTCCGGCAGCTCAGTATTTATTTCGCAATAATCGCGCTGATGAGATTCTTGAAAAATGCAATCGGGCGCAGGATGATGGGATTTGTATTTTTTATTCGGGTATAAACAGCCTTGAAAGAGGCGGATTCTGCACAATTTATGAATATCGCGGACTTATTTGTCGGTTATTTGGCTTTTCCGCTAGTTTAAACAAACATGGTAATCCTGTTCTTTCTACCTGTAAACCTATAAAAAGTGAATTTATAAATGAAATAACCCTGGCAGATGAGTATATTAATAAGGGAATTAATTTACCGGTGGTGTCTCAGTATTATTCTCAATTGTACAATATTGACTATAATTTATCTACCAGGTTTTACCCTGTAAATAAAGCCATAAGGCTTGCTATTGAAAAAGTAATGATGGATAATGCTTTTCGCAACATTCCTGCCTGAAAGGTGTCTGTCCATCATGTCCGATAACTGCGTTGTTCCCGAACATTGTGATCCAGACACATGAATTTATTGACGGATTCTAAACAGGTAATGGCTATTGTTTTGCCTGGTAGTTGTTTAACAAAATATATAAAAAAAGCGTCTTCGGTAAAGAAGACGCTTTTATAACATTTTAAACCATCAATCAACCTAAATAAGATTTCAAAAGTTTATTCTTAGGAGTTCTTTGTAATCTTCTGATGGCTTTTTCTTTAATCTGACGGGTACGTTCTCTTGACAGACCGATTTGTTCTCCAATTTCTTCAAGAGACATTTCTTTTCTGCCAATACCGTAAAATAATTCAATAACATTTCTTTCCCTTTCAGAAAGAATATTGAGAGTACGATGTATTTCTTTTTTGAGTGATTCACTGGTCAGACCGGCATCTGTATCAGGAGATTCTTTGTTCTCCATTACATCAAGCAAGCTGTTATCTTCATCTTCGTTAAACGGAGCATCAACAGATACATGTCTGCCTGAAAGCTTCATTGTGCTAATCACCTTGTCTTCCGGCATTTCAACAACACCCGACACTTCATCTGAGGAAGGTGTGCGTTGATATTCCTGCTCAAGTTTTGAAAAAGCTTTGTTAATCTTATTCAGCGTACCAATTTTATTAAGCGGTAGTCTGACAATCCGGCTTTGCTCAGCAATAGCCTGTAGAATTGACTGACGGATCCACCATACGGCATAAGAAATAAATTTAAAACCCTTTGTTTCATCAAACTTCTCTGCAGCTTTAATAAGGCCTACATTTCCTTCGTTTATAAGGTCGGGCAAACTAAGTCCCTGATGCTGATATTGTTTTGCTACTGAAACAACAAACCTGAGATTGGCTTTCACAAGCTTCTCAAGGGCTATTTTATCTCCCTTTTTGATCCGCTGAGCAAGCTGTACTTCTTCGTCAACTGAGATCAATTCTTCTTTCCCGATCTCCAGCAGGTACTTCTCCAGCGACTCACTCTCCCTGTTTGTAATTGATTTTGTGATCTTTAACTGTCTCATCTCTTTAATTAATTAAATATTTCAGGAGATATTAATGATTAATCTTCTTATAACTAAATTATAACAATGTTTATTATATTTTTGTTCAACTTTCTGCAAGCTCATACATTGCCTA
>DASQZP010000040.1:0-2252 GCA_035638655.1 Bacteroidales bacterium | reverse complement strand
AAAAAAATAAGGCGGATACTATATCTTGTGGTCCGCCCCTCACTTCAAAAATTACATGTTTCTTGCCAAAACCACAAGTCCAAGCATCTCAACTTCCAGTACATATATCTTATTTCTTACAAAATTGCAAAAAAGGCAAATTCCCGAAAAAGGATTTGCCCTATCAAAAACGATATCACAACAATTTTTTATAGATATGATACTTGTGATTTATTGCAGTAAATCTGTATCCTTATGGTTATTGGCTAAATAACAGAATGTAAAAATTCATCTCCGATTACTTATAGACAATTCGTTTTTAATAATATCGGCTGAAAAGGGATTTCCATGTGCCGGATAGACGATTTTAACTCCCAAATCGAAAAGCTTCTTCCAGCTTTCAATCAATTTAGGCCAGTCTTCTGCAAAGATGGGCAAACCTGGCGTCAAACGCAGAGGGAATTTATTCATAGCAAGATCACCTACAAAAGCTTCCCCAGTGTCAAGCAACATGCTCACTGACCCTGAGGAATGGCCTGGTGTATGGATAACTTTGCCTTCAATGCCGTAATCATTCAACGAAAACTCTTTGTCTTTTAAAACAATATCTACCTCAGTTGCACGGATGTGTTTGAAGGGGATAATAAACCAGGTTACCAACTTATCTAAAATACTTCCCCAAGTAGTCACACCGGGAGGCATTGGCATTAACGATTCTTCCAACCAATGCTTCTCATTTTGATGCATAACAATTTTAGCTCCGGTAATTTCTTTAATTTCCGCTGCTGAACCAATATGATCCCAATGCCCATGTGTCAAAACAATCAGTTGAACCTCTTCAGGCTTAACAGATACCTTTTTCAAACCTTTTAAGAACGCTTTCCCTTTTTTAGGCTCTCCACCATCAATCATAATGGCACCTTTATCTTTTATAATATAGGCTTGATCAAATCCAAGGGGTATCGTATGAATCCTGCTTCTCATCTTGTTTCTTTGCCTTCGAAATTCAACGTTAATAAAACCGATTATATACCATAAAATGTCAACAAAATTGCAAAAAAGGCAAACCCTCGAAAAAGGATTTGTCTCTATTGAAAAACGATATCACAGGTTCTGAATCGGCATTTGGGATTGCAAATATATTGCAGAAATCTGCAAGCGACTCTGATAAAAAAAGCAGGGCCATTTCTGAGCCTGCTTTTAAGGAGAGAATAAAACTAACTGCCGATATCAAATCGGAGTACCCCCACCCAAATTCCAGACTTCTCCCGGTTCGAGATCATTTGCACTGACATCTTCCGAAAATTCGAAACCGTTATCTGAATCCGGATCGAAATCGATTTCAACACTGTAAACTTGATCGGGGTCAAGCCAGTATATACTAAATTCTGTTGGGTCTGTGCCAGAATCAGAAACCTCCATCTTGGTGTATTCTTTATACACTCCAGGAAAATCAGGGTTAGGAACATATACGGTCATTTGTGCATTTTGGCCAACAATAAAAGAGCCTTGATCAATCTCTCCAGAAATAGTTGCAGTCTCTAAAGCATCTACGATGTGTAGTACCGGTTTAAGTTTGTAAGAAAATGTTCCTGATCCGTCATCAGTTACTATAAGTGACTGGCTCAAATCGAAATCTATAATAATATCTATTGGTACTGGTTCATTCACATCAAAAATAAAGTTCTCAACAGTCTTCAAATGTGCCGGAGGAATAATAACTGGAGAGTCTGTTGCCGGGTCATTATCAAATCTGATTGATGCACTCTCTATTATAAGTCGTGTCTGAGTGTACTTTCCATATTCAAGTAACAAAGGTGGTACTATTTCAGTCGTGTTGCTATTAATGAATTGTAGCAAGTCAATAGTATGAGAAGGACCTTTTGCCAGTGGTAAAGATATCCAACCATCTCCCGACTTATGGACTGAAATACCTGTAAAGGTTATGAATAAATTTGTTATATTCTCTGCCCCTTCTGGTAGCAATGGTTTAGCATCAGTTATATGCACTTTCACTTCACCGTATCCCACAGGACCTCCTCCATCACCTCCACAGGCAGTAATTATCAGACACAAAGAGGCAATTGTCAGAAAGATTAGCAGCCTATGAAGTTTCATTATTTACCCCCACTTGGATTTGTCATACTACTTAACCAGCAAAAATATATGCAAAAATCATGCAGAATCTAAAGTGCCATTTAGAGAAGGGGAAGAACATATAGATTATAAAGGTTTAGTCTATATGATCGATTTTTCAGATTGCCTGTATGTGA
>DASQZP010000039.1:0-3429 GCA_035638655.1 Bacteroidales bacterium | reverse complement strand
ACAAGTCCTGAAAAGCAATAGTACTCCGTTTAAAGCCAGTAGTACTTACATTGGCAAGATTATTAGCGATATTATCTACCGATTTTTGCTGAGCACTCATTCCAAGTGCCGCTGTATCCAATGCTCTAAACATATCGTATTATTTGACTTTGAAATTAAAATTTTGCTAACTGTGATGCCGCTCTTCCCAACATCTCATCTGTTGTTTGAATGACTCTTTGCTGACTTTCGAACATCTTTGTGGTCTTCATCATATCCACCATTTCATTAAGCGAACTAACATTGCTGGATTCGTAATACCCCTGCATAACATTATTGCCGATTTGATCGTCAACCATCAATTTAGGATCGACACTAAAATAATTTTTCCCTTCCCGCTGTAATTTTGTGACATCTTTGACATCTACGATTTTAAGTTGGTCGTAAACTTTGTTATTAATTCTAATGGTTCCATCTTTGGCTACATCTATCTTGGGTTGAACTCCATCTTTATCGCCGGCTTTTAAATATTGTGGCATATATATAGGTCCCGAATCACTCATTACTTTAGAACCATTCCCGTCTACCAGATAGCCATTCGTATCGATATGCATCCGACCATCTCTCGTTAACTGAATACCACTATTATTCTGCACCACAAAAAACCCTTTTCCTTCAATTCCGAAATCAAAGGTATTGTGAGTTGGCTTTAAAACACCTTGCGTCATATCCACCTGTTGTTGCGGTTCTGAGCGTGATACGGTTTTCCCGTTAATCTTTTCCTGCATCATCTTGAAGAAAACATCACTGCTTTTATAACCGGGTGTATTTATATTTGCCAGATTATTAGCAGTAATGTCCTGCATTTTCATCAATATCTGCATGGCCCGCATCTGGGCTTCTAATGTTTCTATCATTTGCTTGTTTGATTTTTCAATTAGTAAATCAACGAGACCGGTTCGTACCGGATAGGATCATTAAACAATCAAATTCTGTGCCACTAACTTTTTCAGGGAAACTATCGAACTTTGTAAGAAATGGTATTAATCCATCCCAAGTAGCCGCTATTCTATCTTAAACCTCATTCAAGATGGCTAATTAGCCTTACTTTCAGCTTTTATTAAAGCTACCAAAACATGCTTTGCCTGGTTTGAATTGAGAAACAGCCGAAACGGAATCGTTCCTTCAAGATGGAAATGTTTTCCGTCACAATGGACATTTTATCCATCAGCAAATGCTGATCCATGATAGATTAGCGACAATCGAATACTTTATAGGTGGTACTGTATTTGATTTATATATCTGTATCATGGCAGAAAATGATTCCGAACAAGATAAAACAGAAGAACCGACCCAGCGGAAACTTGAAAAAGCTCGTGAGGAAGGAAACATCAGTATCAGCGCCGAAATTTCCTCGGTAATGCTAATGGTTGTAGCCCTATTAACTATCATAGGTACGGGCAGTTTTATGTATGGAAGAGTGCAGTCTTTATTCACCACGTTTTTCCTGAGTCTGAGTACGCCTATAAATAATGAGGAAAGTGCCCTTGAGTACTTAAAAATAGCTGCCGTGCATGGTTTTGAGGTCATGTTACCGTTGATGATCGCCTTTATCGCCACCGCTCTTATTGTCAATATTGTGCAAACAAAAGGAGCTTTATCTTCCAAAGCTCTTGAACCAAAAGGCAGCAATATGAATCCTGTGAATGGAATTAAAAAAATCTTTTCGATGAAAGGTTTGGTAGAGCTGGTCAAGGGATTTTTAAAACTGGCGATTATAGGCTATATCGTCTACTACACGATCCTTTCGAATATGGATCGGTTTGTCGCTTTTGCTGTAACTCCTATTCAGAATACCCTCAACAGTTCCGGATATTATATTATAATGTATTTGGGTAGGATTTTTGTAGCTCTTTTTGCGTTATCGATCGCTGATGCCTTCTATCAAAAATATCAGCATAAAAAAGATCTTAGGATGACCAAAAAAGAAGTAAAAGACGAACATAAAGAAATGGAGGGGGATCCTCATGTCAAAGGTAAACGCAAAGAGCTGGGTAGGGCTTTTCGACAAAAGCGCCTGGACCATGCCGTGTTGGAATCCGATGTGGTTGTTACCAATCCAACGCACTATGCTATTGCTCTGCAGTATGATCCCAATGAAAATAATGCCCCCGTTGTAATGGCAAAAGGACAGCGAATGAGAGCATTAAAAATAAAAGAATTAGCCAGAGAATTTGATGTGGCCATTGTTGAAAATAAACCAGTAGCACAAGCATTATATGCATCTGCAGAGGTGGATGAGTATATCCCTGAAGAATTATTTCGCGCGGTAGCCGAAATTCTGGCCTATGTTTATAAGCTTAAGAAAAAACATAATATCTGATAACAAAGAATGGAATTATTTAATATCAATACCAATAACTTTCGCCAAAGATTTTTAAAGACAGATATTCTGATTTCTTCGAGTATTATCGTCGTTCTTATGATTATGATAATACCCTTTCCCCCAGAGCTCATGGATTTTCTCCTGGCGCTGAATATTTCATTATCTATCTTTGTCGTTCTTGTCGCCTTTTATACACTTAAACCCCTCGACTTCTCTGTCTTCCCGGGGATGTTGCTGATCTTAACGCTCTTCAGACTGTCATTAAATATTGCATCAACCCGGTTAATATTAAGTAAGGGGTATGCTGGCTCAATTATCCAATCGTTTGGCGGCTTTATCGTACAAGGAAATTACGTGATCGGTATTATCATCTTTTCCATTCTCATCATTATTAACTTTATAGTGATCACGAAAGGTGCTACCCGTATTGCCGAAGTAGGGGCTCGATTTACGCTTGACGCTATGCCCGGTAAACAGATGTCTATTGATGCCGACCTTAGTGCCGGACTCATAACCGATCAGGAAGCGAAAGAACGAAGAGAAGAAATTGCCAACGAAGCAGATTTTTACGGGGCAATGGATGGGGCCAGTAAATTTGTTAAGGGTGATGTGATTGCAGGTTTATTGATAACATTTATCAATATTATTGGCGGGCTTGTCATTGGTACGTTACAAAGAGGTCTGCCTATCAGTAAAGCCGCTAAGGTATATACCCTGCTGACCATCGGTGATGGGTTGGTATCACAAATTCCCGGTATTCTCATCTCGACAGCCGCTGGTATAATCGTATCCCGTGCGGCCTCCGAAGGAAATTTAAGTGAGGAGATAACCGGGCAATTACTTGGCGACTACAAAACATTACTATTAGGATCCATATTCGTTTTTCTGCTCGGTCTGATGCCTGGCATTCCTATTATTCCATTCTGGTCTATGGCAGGATTGTTTACAATTCTTGCTTTTAAGCGATATCAAAAATCAGAAAACGAAAGCCAGGAAGAAATGCCACCGGAAGAGATGCTCGTAGAAAAACAAAGCGATCGAGTGGAGGATTATCTGATAATGGA
>DASQZP010000038.1:0-2779 GCA_035638655.1 Bacteroidales bacterium | reverse complement strand
CTGCCTGTGTACCCGACCAGAATCCCGGGGAAAGATTGGGTTCGTTCCACACTTCAAAATACCAGGTTTTTACCTCATCAACTCCGTAGCGATCGGTAAAATGCTGTGTCAGGTGTTGAATCAGGTCGGCCCACATCTCATAATCCCGGGGAGGCGTTACATTGCCCTGCCACCAGAAAATGGTTTGATTTCCACTGGCCAGTGCACGGGGCATAAATCCCAGTTCCACGAAAGGTTTCATACCTATGCTTTGCAGGAAGTCAAACAATACATCAATATACATATAATTGTATTCCGGTTTCCCGTCGCGGCCAATCTTAAATACCCCCATGTCATCAGTCAGCAGTCCGTGCATACGGATATACCTGAAGCCACAATTCTTTTTTACATAGCTCAATTGTTGTTGCCAGTCGGCCCTGAGCCCTTCGTTAGCTCTCCCTGCACCAACACATTCGTTGAACATCTGGTTCAGCGGTCCTTTTACATTATTTGCATCCACGCTGATCACCCGGTCAACTGGTGCTGAAGGATTGGCCTTTTTGGGTTGGGCCATTGCAATACCTGCCATTAGGATGAACAGCAGGGAAAAATAAATACGATTCATAATCATTTTAGTTAGTTTTTTAAACGTTATTCATAGTTGTTACTGATTCAAATCTATAAAATATTAACAGAAATATGAAGCACAATCAATTTATGAACTGAAAAGAATATTAAAATGGTTGATATATGTTGTTTTTTGCTGTTTTATGATGTTGCCTGGTTACTCCCCCTTTAATTTATGCAGATATTCACTGGGATTCATACCATATTCATCTTTAAAGCATTTTCTAAAGTAACTGCTGCTATTAATTCCAATCTTATACATTATTTCTGAAATATTATACTGATTTGTAATTAGCAGTTGTTCGGCAACTCTTATCCTGACTTTGCGAATATATTCATTGGCAGTTAAATCAGTTAAAGCCTTAATCTTACGATATAAGGTTGAGTGACTCATATTTAATTCAGAGGCAATTTGTGAGATATTCAGAGATTCATTCTCGATATATTTTTCAATAACATTATCTAATTTCTCAAGGAATTCTTTGTCTAACTGACTTATTGATTCATTAAATAATTCCTGTTTATCCTTGAATTTGGATGAATAGGAAGCTGATAATTTTTTTCTGGCTTCAAGTATATTTTTTACCCTGCTTTTTAATAAGTTTCCACTAAAAGGCTTCGTCAGATAAGAATCGGCACCAGCATCATATCCCTCACTTTTGTCCTGCAACGTATCTTTTGCAGTTAATAGTACAATGGGAATGTGGCTTGTGCGCACATCTTCTTTCAAGGCTTTACACATTTTTACTCCATCCATTACAGGCATCATGATATCACTGATTACAAGATCCGGTATTTGCTCACAGGCCCTTTCATAGCCAACCTGACCATTCTCAGCTGTAATTACCTTATAGGTAGCCATTAGACAGTCTTTAACATAATCAATAATTTCCTGATTGTCATCCACCACCAACACAACTTTTTTCGAATTATTTTCAGTCTCATTATTATCTGTTTCAGCCTCACCAGGATGAATATGTATCTCTTCCGGATAACTATTATTTGTTAAAAATTTAACCCTGAAAGTTGTTCCTTTATTGGGCTGACTTTCAACAGTGATTTCAGCATTATGTAGTTCCGCCATATTTTTAACCAGTGCAAGCCCTATACCGGTGCCAGATACAGGATAAGAAGTGTTTTTTGCCTGATAATACCTGTCAAATATATGAGGCAGATCATTTTCCGAAATTCCGTACCCGGTGTCAGAAACTATGACTTCCGTATAGTCTATATTTTTTTCTATATAATTTTTTAATTTTAGTTTAACAACACCCTCACGGGTATATTTCAGGGCATTTGAAAGAAGATTGTCTAAAATAATTGTTACTACTTCAGGATCATAAAACATTTCAATTTTAGCATCCGGAACTGATATCTTAAATTCTACTTTTTTGCTTTGATTAAACTCCGAATATTTTCGGCCTGTGTCATTAATATATTTTACAAAATCATCTTTTAATACACGTAGCTTCCTGTTCTTATTAGTTGATTTTCTGAATTCAAGAATTTGATTTATCAGATAAAGCAGGCGATTTGCCACCCGGTGAATTGAGGCAAGTTTTTTAGATTGATCCCGGGTAATGGAAGGATCAGAAATAAGATCCTCCAAAGGTCCAAGAATTAGAGTCATCGGAGTTCTCAATTCATGTGTTATATTGGTAAAAAATTTAATTTTTTCTTCATTTAATTCATGCTCCCGCTTGTTACTCATCTTTGCCAGTTCCAGTGAATTTTCAATTTTCAACTTATATTTATAGACCCTGATGACAATAATTATCATGAGGAAGACCATTATCAGTAATACAATTTTTGCCCAGAAGGACAACCACCAGGGAGGATCAATTTTAATATTCATTGAAGTAACATGGCCGGACCAGTCGGTATTATGTAATCTTGACTTTAGATTAAAAGTGTAATTTCCCGGTTTAAGATTTCGGAAAGTGACCTGCTTATCTTTATGTATGAGAAACCATCCATCTTCGAGCCCCTCCATTTGAAAAACAAATTCAACCTTATGGGAAATTGAATAATCGAGGACATTAAATTTTATCTGAATTGAATTTTGATTATAAGAAAATTCGTTTGTGTCAGAAAACGGGATGTTTATAAATTCATTAAGCTTATTTTTCTGGGTATTGGTGACAGACAGGCCAGTAAAGACAGGTTTTAGAAT
>DASQZP010000037.1:0-2931 GCA_035638655.1 Bacteroidales bacterium | reverse complement strand
CTATTAATCCCTCAGATTCTTTATAAATATTTCAGGTCCCGTCTTTGTTATGATCCTGCAGATGTTAATAAGTGTCTGTCCATAATGTCCGATAACTGCGCTATTGTAAAAATTTTAATTCCTCATATACATTAGGCGCTTAGGTGACAACTTTTACCAACATGTTGTTCAAATTATGCATCGGCTACTTCCCTGCAGGGTTTCAATTGCCAATTGCCAATTGCTAATTGCTTATTGCTAATTGCTAATTGAAATAGTATACTGTGGATTAAAATTTTTGCACGCTCCCGTTTAGAACGGAACTGGCTTTGTTCTCCAACATTTTGTTCCAGACAGTTGAGCTTATTGACAGACCCTGATTATATATTTCTGCAGGGTTAGTTTTATAATTCTGTTAAAGATGTTTGTGAAGGCTTTTTTTAGAGGTGAAATGGTTGCATTCAATATACGGTCAAAATTTCGGGTTTCTATTGACAAATGAACAGAATATTCATAAATTGCATTATAAGGTACTGATTTATAGTCTATAATTATAATTTAGTTATATACGCATTTCGGTGAACAAATTTAACCACCAATCATTACTGCCATGAGAAAATATTTATATGGGATACTGATACTCTGTTTTATCCCTTTTTTCAACTCCTGCATTTCCTATGTTACTTTCAATAAGTCATATCCGCCAGAAATATCCCTGATGGAAAATGAAAAAAGAATTGCATTGATCAACCTATATGATTATACGCAGCTTGAATACAGCAACGACCGGAAAAAGGAGGTATTTATCAGCGGATTAAACCAGCTGACAGATGGCGTAGCAAGGTCATTCAGAGACGACCCAACCTATGAACTTATATCCGGGGATTCGCTGGTCACCGGTCAGCTTAATAGTTATCTACCCTCTCCGTTGAGTGCTGATTCTGTTAAATTTTTCTGTAAGAAATACGAAGTAACTTTGTTACTGGCATTGGAAGCTTTCGACGTATATTTTGACAAAGAAATCGAAGTTGAGGAAGATGATAAAGGAAACAAATCACGGACTGCTTATTATACATTGAACGTAAGAGCGGGATTTACTCTTTATGACAGTACAGGAAATGTAATTGACCGTTCCTATGTTGAACATTCGCAACCTCATGGAGGAGGAAGACCGGTAGTACTTAGAATTGTATCCGTAGCTCCCTCTCTTGGGAAGGCTGGTGAGGAAGTTAATTTTTTGGCTGATGAAGCTGGCAGAAGTTATGCAGATAAATTTTATCCCCGGAAAATGCTTGTAAGCCGAAGTGTACACAACAGTAAGCCTTTTAAAGAAATTACACCTTTACTAAAATCAAAAGAGTGGAACAAAGCAATTACAAAACTAAAAGAACTGGCCAATTCCAAAGATTCAAAAACAGCTCAGCATGCAGCAAAGAATCTGGCAGTGGCTTATGAAGCGTTAGGAAATGAAGAGGCTTTCAATTACTGGCAGCAACGATCGAAGCGAAAATATTAGGCCAGGGTTTAATTTTCTTTCTGAGAAATATACCGCAACTGTGCAGGAAGGACAAAGAAAAGCTGTTTTATAGCTCATCTAAAAAAACAGAATAAATCCCCGGATAATTTATATTTGTTAGTCTAAGCCAATTTAAAAACTCGCTTTTTATGGGAATGACTTTAATTGAAAAAATTCTGGCCGCACATTCGGGGAACAATGAGGTTGTTCCTGATCAGATTGTTGATGTAACCATTGATGCCAGGGCTGCACGAGACTTTGGTGGTGCCAACGTGGTGAAAAATCTTCTGGACAATAATTTAACTATAGCGGACCCTGCACGTACATTTTTCACTTTTGATTGTAATCCAACCGGATCAGATCAAAAATATGCCGCTAACCAGCAGAAATGCCGGATATATGCCAGAGAACAAGGAATTAAAGTATATGATATTTCATCGGGAATCGGCACACACCTGCTGATTGAGGAGGGGCTGGTTTACCCCGGAGCAACAGCTGTGTCAACTGATTCACATGCTAATATTCTGGGTGCTGTTGGTGCATTCGGACAGGGCATGGGCGATCAGGATATTGCAGCAGCCTGGCACCAGGGCAGCGTATGGTTCAAGGTGCCACATTCAGTCAAGATTACCATAGAAGGTCAATTCGAAACCACCATAACGGCAAAAGATATCGTATTAAATCTACTGGCTGAATTTGGCGCCAACAAACTGCTGGGATATTCTGTTGAACTGCAGGGAGATGCCTTAGAACAACTGACATTGGATCAACGGATCACCATATCATCCATGGCAACAGAAATGGGAGCAATCATCATTCTGTTCACACCCAATAAACAGGTGATGGAATATTGTGAAGCACGGACCGGGCGCAAACTGGAAATAATAAAAGCCGATGCGGACGCAAAATATAAAGAAGAATATAAACTGCAGGCTTCTCAATTTGCACCCAGGGTTTCCCGTCCGGGTCATCCGCATGATACAGTTGAGCTGGATAAACTCGGTCAGATCAGCATTGATTCAGCTTTTATTGGCAGCTGCACCAACGGCCGTATTGAAGATATGCGGGCAGCAGCATCTGTATTGAAAGACAGAAAGGTAGCCCCGGGTGTTGTATTAAAAATTGTACCCTCAACGGATGAAGTCTGGAAACAATGCCTGCATGAAGGACTGGTAGATATTTTCAAAGAGGCCGGGGCATCGCTCTCCCATGCAGGATGTGCAGGTTGTGCAGCGGGACAGGTGGGACAAAACGGTCCCGGAGAAGTTACCATTGGTACCGGCAACCGCAATTTCCCCGGTAAACAGGGAATGGGTGAAGTGTACCTGGCCACTCCTGCTGTTGTGGCAGCCTCTGCCGTAGCCGGTTACATCACAGATCCCCTACACATCCCATCTGCAAAGAAAAAGCCTTCCATTCAGGAAACAAAAAGAGCA